>CAZEKE010000099.1:0-6784 GCA_964512815.1 uncultured Acidiferrobacteraceae bacterium | reverse complement strand
CTCGCCCTGCACCTAGATGGCGCAAGAGTTTTTAACGCAGCTGTAAAACAAAAAGTACCGCCGGAAACTATCACCAGGCATTTCGATTCTGTCTCGGCGTGTCTTTCGAAGGGTCTTGGAGCTCCTCTGGGTGCAGTACTTTGCGGGACCAAATCCTTTATCGCGAACGCCCGAAAATGGAGAAAAATGGTCGGTGGGGGCTGGCGCCAGGCCGGTATCGTCGCGTCGGCTGGCCTTTACGCTCTAGACAATAACGTCGACAGGCTGAATGATGATCACAACAATGCGTTGCTGCTGGCAGAACTTCTCGATGACATCGCCGGATTCAGCGTCGATCGGGTTGCTGATCGTACAAATATGGTCTTTCTCGAGTTCCCAGATTCATTACCGCAAGACATTGAATCAAGGTTTCAGAAACATGGCATTCTGATTACGGCCAGTGAGAATCCAATTCGGCTCGTTACCCATCTGGATATTGACGAAGACGGTATCCGATACGCCGCATCGGTCTTTCAGGAGATCTTCAGGAGCAACGCGCCCAATTAGCTGACTGGGCCCCGTCAGGCAGCGACAGAAGCCTTCGACACGGTCCCATCTAAGACCCTTCGAAGCTCCTGTTGCTTGGACCTCGCCTCTGCGGCATGTCGAGCCTTGACGTGCCCAAAACCACGCACAGACATTGGCAAGGCAGCAATCTCAGTCGCAACTACAATATTTTCGACATTGAGCATTCCAATCAGCTCGTTGATAGATGACTCGAATTCCTCAACGAGTGACCTCTCAAGTACCCGGTCCTGGCTGTAGCGAAAGGGGTCCAGCAGCGTCCCACGCACCTTCCGTATTGACGCGAGCAGTCTTAAGACAACAAAGATCCAGGGACCGTATTCCTTTTTCTTGGCAATACCGGTTACCGGATCAGGCGGGCAAAGCAAAGGTGGGGCCAGATTCAGCCTCAGTTTGAAGTCTCCTTCAAATTCGGTTCGCAGGCGACGTTTGAATTCTGGGTCGGTATAAAGGCGGGCCACCTCGTATTCATCCTTGGCGGCAAGCAGTTTGAAATAGGACTTAGCAACGGCTTCGCTAAAGCTCGCGGCATTACCGGTAACAGACTTTTCCGCGGCGCAGGCTCGATCTACTAAGACTCGGTAGCGTTCTCCATATCGTCGGTTCTGATACCGCTCCAGGAACACCTGGTTGCGGGTAGTTAGTTTGCCGATATCCTCCCGGCTCGACTCCTCGACAACAACCCGGGTGCCTTCCGTTTCGACAAGATTGTGCACCTCCTCAGGGCGTGCAGCAGCCGCTCTACCCAGACGGAAGGCCTGCAGATTCATCTCAACAGACCGCCCGTTGAGTTCAATGGCGCGTTCTATCGCGATGGAAGGTAACGGGATTCCTCCCAACTGGAACCCGTATCCTAATATGATCAGATTGGATGCCAGTGCATCACCGAATGCAGCCGTCGCAACAGCGGTACTGTCGATCGAGCGCAACCGTTTGGTGCCTATCTGCTCCTCAATCGACTTCAACAGCTTGTTTAACGGAAAGACAGTATCGGTATCTTGAATAAAGTCGCCGGACATCATCTGGTAGCTGTTTATAACCGCCGTTGTCCCGCGACGTAATTTGGTTAGATTCTCTACGGAGGCCGCCGTGACAACGTCACAACCTAGAAGAAGATCTGTACCGCCGTCGGCGACGTGGGTCGCGGTAATGTCTCCTGGCGTCTCAGCCAGAACGATATGACTGGTCACGGCTCCTCCTTTCTGAGCCAAGCCTGCCATATCGAGGACCGACACCCCTTTACCGGCGAGATGTGCCGCCATCCCGATGATCGCACCCACGGTCACCACCCCCGTCCCACCGACTCCTGTCAGCAAAATGCTGAAATTGCCATTGATGGGTGAGAGGTCGGGTTCGAGCAACAATGACCCGGCAAAATGTGCAAATCTAGCCTGTTGTTGACCTTTGCGAAGTTTGCCTCCGACAACAGTGACAAAACTTGGACAGAAGCCCTTCTTACAGGAATAGTCAAGGTTGCACATGGATTGATGAACGGCTCTCTTCCGGCCAAATTCCGTCTCTTTCGGCACCAGTGCAACACAGTTGGATTGTTCACCACAATCCCCGCAGCCCTCGCAAACCATCTCGTTGATATAGAGACGTTTGTCCGGTACAGACATCGTCCCCCGTCTGCGCCGTCTTCGCTTTTCGGCCGCACATGTCTGATCGTAGACGATGACACTTGTACCGGGTACTTCCCGCATTTTCAGTTGTACTTTCTCCAATTCCTGCCGGTGGTGTATCGTGACATTCGGCGCCCAATCGGTCGTACGGGAATATTTCTCCGGCTGATCACTGACAACGGCAATCACAGACACCCCTTCTGCGTGCACCTGACGTGTGATTCGCGCAGGATCCAATGACTCGTCCACCTGCTGCCCTCCAGTCATGGCGACCGCGTCATTAAATAGAATTTTGAAAGTGACATTGACACCCGCAGCGACACTTGCGCGAATCGACAGGAGGCCAGAGTGGAAGTAAGTGCCATCGCCAATGTTCTGAAAGACATGATTGGTCTTGCTGAACGGGGCCTCGCCGTTCCAACTCGCACCCTCACCACCCATCTGAGTAAATCCCGCGGTATTGCGATCCATCCACACAGCCATAAAGTGGCACCCTATACCCGCCATGGCCCGGCTTCCATCCGGCACGACCGTGGAGCTATTGTGGGGGCAGCCAGCACAGAAATAGGGTGTGCGTACCATGGCGGGAGAATCGAATACCGCCGTCTCCCTACGAGACTGGACCTGCTGCAAGCGATGAGTGAGCTCGTCCTCAGCAGTTGCCTCGACCAGGCGTTTCCCCACCGCCAGTGCGATGTCTATCGCTTCCAATCGACCGGAAGCTGGAAACAGACTTTTGCCGACTTCATCGGTCTTACCGATTATCTCAGGCCTGTTCGACGAAGCATACAGAATCTCTTTGATCTGTTGTTCCAATAATCCCCGTTTCTCTTCTACAACGATCAGACGTTTGAGACCACGGGCAAACTGCTTCAGCCCCTCCGGCTCAAGAGGCCAAACAAGGCCGACCTTATAGACTTTCAGCCCGAGAGCTTTGGCCCTCGGCTCATCGATTCCGAGTTCGAGTAGTGCTCGACGTACATCCAGATAGGACTTACCCGTCGTGATTAGCCCGGTGTGGCCTTCTGCCGCGCCCATCACCTGCCGATCGATCGGGTTAGCACGACTGTAGGCACCAACAGCGTTGAGTTTGTATTGCTGAAGCCTCTCTTCTTGTGCCTGAAAACCGTCTGGCCACCGAATGTTCAAGCCGCCCTCAGGCATGATGAAATCGTCCGGAAGGACTAACGGGCGAGGTTGTGAAGAGACAGAAACCGAGGCCGATGCTTCGACCGTATCGTGTACACATTTAAGACTGGTCCAACATCCACTAAAGCGAGACATCGCCCAGCCGTACAGCCCAAAGTCCAGGATGTCCTGCACACCGGCGGGGTTTAATACTGGCACCATTGCATTGACCAGCGAGTACTCACTTTGATGGGCTGTTGTGGATGACTCACAGGTATGGTCATCACCCAGCAAGAGCAATACACCGCCCTTTGGAGAAGATCCAGCCAGGTTCCCGTGTCGTATCGGATCCCCTGACCGGTCTACACCCGGTCCTTTGGCGTACCACATCGCGAACACGCCATCATAATGGCTGTCCCCGTTCAGCCCGGACTGTTGCGTACCCCAGACAGCGGTCGCACCCAGGTCCTCATTGACCGCCGGCTGGAACCTAACCGCATGTTGGGCTAGAAAACCATTTGCTGCATGAAGTTGCTGGTCTAGACCGCCGAGCGGCGAACCGCGGTATCCTGTTACAAAACCGGCTGTGTTCAGACCGGACCGTCGGTCCCACTGTGCCTGCAGCATCGGCAATCTGACCAATGCTTGTATACCGGTAACAAATATCTGGCCATCCTCGCGCGTGTATTTGTCGTCTAGGGTCACGTCGCGCAGTTGCATCATGTTCTCCTTGGCAACACAGGTACTCTCGGATTAACCATCGGTTTTACGTGTCCACAACCAGCACGACAAGCAGAAAAAGTTCAAGATTTACGCCAATCTGCCAAACGGCATGAGGTTTCCACGGTCCCTAGAAGTATACCGTCTCAAAACTTGTATTTCCGGACAACGACTAGTCTAATAGACCGCATATGACGCAACGCCCATCTATACCCGACAAGACAAACAGAACCGTATTGGACATGGGTCAACCGTTGCGTTATGGATTTCTTTTGGCACCTGATTTTACGTTGATCGCATTGTCCGCTGCCCTCGAGCCGTTACGGATGGCCAACCGTATCAGTGGCAAAACCCTTTATGAGTTTCCACTGTTTACGTTGAGCGGTGGTCCCGTTCAGTCAAGCAGCGGCATCGCCGTGGAACCGGTTGCCGTTCTCAACGGAGACGAGCCTCTGGATGCCGTTTTCCTATGTGCTGGAACGACTCTGGAACCTACCTGGGATCGGCTTATCCTTGATCAGTTAAGACCACTGTTGCGCCGCAAAATCACCATAGGTGGAATCTGCACAGGCAGCTATCTGCTTGCCCGCAACGGGCTGCTGGACGGATACCGCTGCACTATTCACTGGGAGAACATCAGCAACATGCATGACGAGTTTCCCGAGCTAATCGTGTCCTCGGAACTCTTCGAGTTGGACAGAAGCAGATACACCTGCTCGGGCGGGACTGCGCCGATGGATATGATGCTCACTCTGATCTCGGCAGAACGTGGACATGAACTCGCTACAGCCATTTCTGAACAATTTATTTGCGAGCGAATTAGGGGAACCAACGACCGGCAGCGGATTCCACTGAAACACCAATTTGGAGCCAGTCAACCGAAGCTCGTCAACGCCGTGGAATTGATGGAAAGTAACATCGAAGAACCAATGAGCCTGGACGAACTTGCACAACATGTTGGCATCTCACGACGACAGCTGGAGAGAATTTTTCAGAAACACTTAAACTGTGTACCGACCCGGTATTACTTGGAACTCAGACTGCGGCGTGCCCGTGAACTTTTGCTACGCTCCTCGCGTTCGATAGTCGATGTTGCATTCTCCTGTGGTTTTGTTTCGCCTCCACACTTCAGTAAATGCTACCGGGATTATTTCGGAATTCCTCCACGGGAGGAGCGCCAACCAAGAGCCGCGCCTGTCAAAAGAGGAAAAAGAACCGAGGCAACTGTGACTACTGAGCGTTAAGGACATCCCCTGTCAGCGACGTTTTTCAAAAAAGTCTTTCAGCATTCCCGCACACGATCTTTCTCGAATTCCAGCTGTCACCACACACCGGTGGTTCAACAACGGTGATTCAAGGATATTCATTATCGACCCCGCGGCGCCCAATTGGGTATCCCGCACACCGAAAACCAAACGCTCTACCCTCGCCTGAATGAGCGCGCCAGCACACATCATGCAGGGCTCCAGTGTGACATACAGTGTAGACCCTGGAAATCGATAGTTACCAAGCACCTCGCCGGCACGGCGGAGGGTCACGATTTCTGCATGTGCGGTCGGGTCATTCTGACTGATGACTTGATTAAACCCTCGGCTACACAGCTCACCGTCAACCACCAGAACCGCACCGACTGGCACCTCTGCCGCGAGATCTGCTTTGGTTGCTTGATCCAGCGCTATATCCATCCACCGCTCATGCTCCAAAGGTAAAAGTATACGGCTCACTCGCCAAACCCAGATACCAGAATTTTCTCTATCACGAAGTCGCTCCTTCCTCTACCCGTCTGGATGATCCGCTTGATCGACAAAAAGTCAATTTCGATCCGAATGTCGATGTGTCTATGCGGAGTCTGTTTAATCCGGCATGCTGCTGTCTCAGCACCTCAGAAAATCTCTACTTACGTTACCCATGACCGGAAAACCCCGCTGTGGTAAGGTCACGCGAGTAGAGGCCACCGTACCATACAAGGGGTTCCGATGACCCGTGCATTCAGGCCCACGATCGTTTTTCTCCTTTCTATCGGCCTATCCCAACAGGCTGCCGCTTTCACGGAAAGCGATCTCAAACGGCTCAAATCCTCTCTTAATTGTCAGAATTGTGATCTTGTAGCGGCCGATCTGGAAGGTGTCGAATTAGCCGGTGCAGATCTTGCCGGAGCCGATCTCACCGAGGCCAATCTCTTCCGCGCAAACCTGGCTGGGGCGCACTTGGTCAATACCATCCTCGTAAAGTCGATGCCAATGCTGACCAATCTCACTGGCGCCGACCTTTCAGGCGCCGACCTGACAGAGGCCTATATCGAGGATGCGAATCTGACCAATGCAAATCTGACTAATGCAAATCTGACCAATGCCTATCTTGAGGCCACAAACCTCACCGGTGGTAACCTGACAGGAGCCAACCTGACCGGCGCGTTTCTGGAAGGCGTTAATTTTGATAATGCCGATTTAACCGATGCGGTGTTGGTCGGTACCCAACTGGGTTCGGTCAAGAACATGGAAACGGCGACTCTGTGTAGAACGACGATGCCGGATGGGACGACCAACAACTCCGGCTGCTGACAGGTCTACCCCTAGTCACTCGCGAGTCTGGACCAGAAAACTGTTTTCACTATGTCTGACTCGGGGTGGAAAGTAATGCCAGTAGTGTGGACCCACATTCCGTATCAAAGGTGGTGATATGAGTCATGCCGTGTACGGTGAACGCAACGCCCGTGGGGAATGGCGACCAAAGGACCCCATTCCCCTAGC
>CAZEKE010000098.1:0-3194 GCA_964512815.1 uncultured Acidiferrobacteraceae bacterium | reverse complement strand
GATGACGTGTCAGCTGTGGCACGCAACTGTTCAATATCAGTCAGGCTTTCGCTACGCTTGCCGTCGAGGACGACGGTTATATCGCTGATACTGCGAGGTGGTGGCACGAACTCGATGTTCGCCAGCTCTGCTGTGATTTTCCTGGCCTCCTCCAGCGACATGGAGACCGACTCTGTTTCCAGAGTGGTAGTTTCCGCGTCGTCTTCATTTTGGACAGCATCGGGCCCCTGTTTTACGTTCAGGTCAGTGCTGGCTTTTTCCTGACACGACTCAAAAACCTTCTGGTAACTCGCCTCATCCTCGGCGGACACATTCCAGTAAACAGCATCATCGACAAAACCGTACTTGATGATCCCCATCTTCATTCCCCGGGTGATCGAAGCCGCATTGTCGTAGACGCACTGCCCGACCCGTTCGTTCCAGGTCCCTTTACCCCAGACTTCAACGGCTTTTTTCATCGCCACGAAAAATTCATGATCGAGTTTCAATCTGTGCTGGGCGGCTGATTCTGGTGCGGCTGATGTGTTTTCGCCACCTGCAGAAGCGGGCGCAACAATGTCTGACTCGGCTGCCCGACCTTCCGCCAGCCCCCGGTGCGGCGCAAGTGCAAGCGAAGCCACAATCAGGAGGAGAGCAATCGAAGAGATGGGCTGCACCGTACTTCTGCGCGGGTCTGGGTGGTTGGCTCGGCAGGTCATAGTGGTGCCCCGATTCCGTCTCAACACCATCTGTGCTCCGGGGGCGAGCCGCCGGATGGCACTGCACAAATACTCAGGCTAGTTTTTCTATCGATCAAAAAATCAGAGCATGAAAACTCGACTGATCTTCATACATTACCCGACTGGGTCATCAACTGCGTAAACCGGGACCGGATCTGAGAAGCCCTTTAAATCGTGGGTGCCGAGATTGCTGATTCTGAAGTGTGCCTTGACAAAGAAATGGGTGTCGTCGTCGATGATGATGGAACCGGACTCCCCTATTCCTTGCAGCCGCGATGCCAGATTGACCACACTGCCGATTACCGTGTAGTCGATCTTCTGCGCGGGGCCAATGTTACCGACTTTTGCATAGCCCGTGGCCAGTCCGATCCGAATCGCAAACGGAAAACGGTTCTGGGCCTGATAATCCCGATCCATGGCTGCGGCTCTACCCTGCATCGCGAGGGCGCAGCGTACGGCCCGTTCCGGACTGGTCATCTGGCCATCCTCGTTTTCAAAAAATGCCAGAATGCCGTCCCCCATATACTTGTCGATAATGCCGTTCTCGGCAAAGATGATCGAAGCCGCATCGGCAAAATAGGCCTCAAGGACTTCCTGAACCTCCTGCGGGTCGGCTTCATCCGAGAAGGAGGTAAAGTTAACGATGTCGCTGAACATTACCGTGATGCGCTTGCGCGTACCGCCAAGCTTGAGTAGGTCCGGGTCATCCTTGATCCGGTCCATCAGTGTCGGCGACAGATAACTCTCGAGGCTGCCTTCCAGAATTCCCTCGTAGTGCTCCATCTGGGTATAACGATAGAGGCTCGTGACGATGTAGACCATGACGAGCGACAGAAAGACAGGCAGCAGTGGCAACAGCCATCCTGAGTAGACGAATCCTGCATAAACGATGATCACGTAGATCACCATGCTCCCGAATGACACCAAACTGAATACCAGCGTGCTGCATTTGAGGACCGCTAGTAGCATCAGGGCGCAGAGCACAATCGCGACGAGCATGGCGACAGCACGCCCAGTTGGGATAATGAACTGTGAATTGAGTAGCGAGTTGGCTGCGTTGGACCAGATGTAGACCCGCGGAAATGCCCGCTCAAGCGCGACCGGACTGACATCCCAGTAGCCGCTGTTCTGAGCAGAAATATCCGCCAAAAAAACCAACTTTCCAGAGAAATCAGGCTTGGATCGGCTTTGCAGCAAGTCCCACGCACTGTATGACTGCGGGTAGGTCTGGGCGTCCAGGGGGCCTGCCAGATTAACGATCAGGTTCCCTTCTCCATCGAGCGGAACGGTCAGATCACGAAGCGCTGCATCCGGCCCCCCTGGGAAGCGCTTCAGAATAATCCGGGATTTATCGACGGCTTCAATATTTTCGAGTTCATAGTCGAAGAAAGTTGCGAGTGCCTGTAAGAAAAATGACGGGACCAGTCGGCCGCCAAATTCGGCAACCATCGGTACCCTGCGAATCACCCCATCAACATCTGGTGCCATGTTGACGAATCCCAGCCCTGCCGACTGTTCGATGATCCCAGTCAGCGGCATGGCGCGTACGCCGCTGGCATGAATCACACTACCGGGCTCGATCTCGGGATTAATATCCAGTGCCAAGGCACTGGGAGACAGCCCGGATGGCGAATCAGCTGTCAGTGCCAGAAGAAAAGGGCTGACCATATTCCCCGCGTTGATCACAGCTTCGATCAACTCATCGTTGCCTGCCGTATCAGACCATTCAACGAACATAATGTCGCAGGCCACCGCTTCCGGTGCTCCCTCCGCAATTCGGTCAATAAGTTCAGCATAGGTCGTTTTCGGCCACAAACCCTCCCCAGAAGCCTGCTTTGTGTAATTGTCAATATTGATGTGGACCAGAGAATCACTATAGATCGGTCCACGGCCAAGTGCATCGCGCAGCTTAAAACGACTGTCGACAGTCTTGAGTTCGAGACCTGAAAAAGCCGCCGGGAAGAGCCGCGGGAGTTCGAACATCACCAACAACACCACGGCGCTGCTGATAATCAGCGTGCGCAGGGAAAGGGAATCTGGCTTCAAATCGGTACTTACTGGTGTCCGATTTCAAAGACCGCCAAGGCAATACGTTGGCCAGAGGCCGCATGGGTCAGTGCATTCTCGGACAACTCGGCCTCGGTCGTACCCCGAAAGGTGACTCCAGCAATCACCGGTTTCTCGAGCCGCTGTGTAAGCGAAACACCGGATACCTTGACGAGTCCGTCCTCTAATTCTTTCAGATGCTGGGTGATTCGCTTGTGGAAGCGTTTGCGACTTTTTCCCTTCGCTCGTTCGTAATTGCTGACTAATTCTTCCAGCATGTTGAGTGGCTCATCTGAGGCGATCAGGATGAAAGTCTCAAGCCCCGTGTTGTTGTCCAGCGCCATCCATCCCAGGGTCTCGTACATGGCGTCGGCCTCCTCGCCAGAGCCCTGGAGTCCACGGGATTTTGCATTGGATGAATAGATCAGC
>CAZEKE010000097.1:0-4683 GCA_964512815.1 uncultured Acidiferrobacteraceae bacterium | reverse complement strand
GATGGATTTTCCGCCACTAAAAACGACGAGGTCTGCGCCGGTCGCCGCAATTTCTGTCAAGTTAGAACGCGGTGGCAGTTCGGCAGCGGCGTCGACGAGAACAGGCAGATTGTGCTTGTGTGCTAAATCAACAACCTGGGATAACGGGGGTACCGAGCCGGGCGCGAGCACATAGAGCACACCCGCCGTTGCCTCACCAAATACTGCTTCATATTCCCAGATCTCTGTACGCCGGACGCCAGCGCCGGAGACGATGTCGTTGAACCCCACTTCAACGAGCTTTGCGCCGGCAGCGCGTACTGCGTGGTCATACCCAGAGCGATGTTCTCGTGAAACCACAAACTCATTTGCAAAGCCAGTGGAATCCGGCAGTGACTCCATGCGCAAACGGTCCCACCGAGTCAAGATGGCTGCGGTACCGAGTGTCAGCCCCGCGGCAGCTCCTGCTGTTACAAGGCCAGCTTCAGTTCGGGTCGCCGACGCGATAGCTCGGCAAGCAATGCCTTGCAGTACATCAAGGGGCACCGTATGTTGCGCCATTTCAGCCATCGCGTCGACAACCGCTTGAGGCATTGGCGCACCACCGAGACGGGTGACCGAACCAGACGCATTGATCGCTGTTTGAAGTGAATATTTTTTGAGTAGATCAGACATGAACAGTCTCTTTAAGGACAGATCTCACACAATAGTTCGACATTGTATTGGCCTTCTTGGCCTGGCACCCGGGATAGTAATTTTCCTTAAAATTGAAATAGGGTCAGGATTTTGGCCGACGTAAGAATTGATCACATCAAAGTCTATTGTTCTAGAGTGGATTTGAATGCCTCCATCACCACTGCCATCATTTTTGGCGAGTTGCTGAATTCTGTCGGATGTCATTGGGAATCGAACCGGTAGAGGCAGCGGGAATGGAATGACTCCCAAAGCATTGTGATGATTATATTAGCCGGTGATGAAGTAGAAATATACCTTGCGAGGCCGAAACAGTACTGTGTTTTTAGGTTAACGTATTGGTATAACGAAAAGGATGAAGTGACGTCGAGCGACCAGTATCAAGCGTTGACTAAGACCTACAGAACCTCAGCACAACCATTGTTACCCTTGTTTCTTCCCATCTTCATTGGCGGGTTTATTTCCTTAGATTACATGCCTTTAAGTTAAAAAGGAGTAGGTTTCAAGGAAGCTGACTGCCAACGTCCAGCAGGTAAGGTTACAGTGGCGGATTTACCGAGGTTTGCGGTAGTGTGCGGCATCGACTATCGAACATTGAGAGACAGCGGATGAAAATCACACGCCTTTCTGCCTACCAAGTTGAATTGCCATTGCATGACGGGATTTATGCTTGGTCGGAGGGTAAATCAATCAGCACCTTCGACAGTACGATTGTCAGAATTGAGACCGATACTGGTTTAGTTGGTTGGGGCGAGTCCTGTCCCCTTGGTCCGGTGTACTTGCCTTCCTTCGCCGGTGGCGTACGCGCCGGTATTGCAGAATTAGGACCGCGACTGATTGGTGAAGATCCAACCCAACTTGAATATCTCAATCGCACTATGGATGCTAACTTGAAGGGGCATCCTTATGCAAAAAGCGGCATCGATGTCGCGTGCTGGGATATTCTAGGAAAGGCGACAGGGATGCCGGTGTGCGAACTTCTGGGAGGACGTTACGGAGATGATGTGGCACTTTACCGTTCAGTGTCGCGAGATACTCCCGAAGCCATGGCGGCCAAGTTGAAAAGCTTCCGCGTTCAGGGATACCGAAAATTTCAACTCAAGGTAGGTGGAAATATTGAAGAGGATATCCAGCGGATTCGTGCCTGTGCTGCTGAGACTGAACCTGGAGACACCTTAATCGCCGACGCCAACACCGGTTGGCTAATGAATGAGGCTGCCAAGATAGTACGAGCCGTCGCCGACCTCGATGTCACTATTGAGCAGCCATGCCCGACCTACGAGGAATGTCTCGTAATCCGCCGACGTACCGATCTCCCATTTGTCCTGGACGAATGTATGGAGAACCTGGGTATGGTTGTTCGCGGCCACAGTGATGGTGCTATGGATGCTATCAACCTGAAGATCTCAAGGGTCGGTGGGTTGACACGGGCACGCCAAATACGGGACCTCTGTGTCTCGTTGGGTATAGCGTTGACGACTGAAGATGCGGGTGGAGGCGACGTGACCAATGCAACCGTTGCACATCTTGCTCAGTCGACGCCCGAGAAATATCTTTTGTCGGTTACTCTCGCTGGTCTTAAAGTATCTCTCCCTACTGCTGATGGAGCGCCCAGCGTCCGAGAAGGCCGAGTTTCAGCGTCAAGGGAGCCAGGACTGGGAATTACGCCAATTCCGGAAGTCCTAGGTGAGCCAATCGTTGATTCTTATTAACAAACAAGGCGCCCATATGAATCTGCTGCGCGCGCAATTACATCCGGCTTCTGAGTAATCCGGCCTGCCTCCACGGTTGCCTGGCACAACCGGGTATGGCCATTTACTTTGGCACAGTTATCCGCTAACTCGAATTTTTCGACGGGAGTCAGAAAGCATCCCTGTTCTGGAAAGATCTATAGTTCGTCGTTGATTCAGCGCAATTTCGAACTTTGATCTATCCGTCAGCGCGTGTGCAGTGGTTTGAGTTGTCGCGGTGAACTGTTTTGCTTACTCATCGGATAATGCAACTACGCCGCTGATGGCAATGGCAAATGCAGCAATTGCCCGTATCCAGAAACCGGTTTATCGTAACCGGAAAGTCTCAAAGCATGCCATACCAGTCCTTGATTACTGGTTACCACCGGTTTTCCTAAAGACTCTTCCAACTCTTCGATTATTGGTGAAGTTCGAAGTGCAGTACAGGATATAAATAGCGCTTCCGCTTCGGGAGAATCTGTGGCTTCTGCCATGTTGCGAACTGTTTGTGGATCAACACTGGACATTTCTGAGTCCAACGATAAGCCAAATGCGACGGCGCGAATTACGTGGAGGCCGCGTCGCTGTAACTCATGACGCATCGCTCTCGTCACTTCCTCGGTATACGGCGTCAGCATTGTAATCTGCTTGCAGCCAAGAGTTTCCAATGCAGTTACGGCGCCTGTAAAAGGTGTGGTCACCGCAATACCGGGTTTCACCGTCCGCAGATGCCTGAATACGGATTCTTCACCCATGGCGATGGTGCCGGAGGTACACGAATACACCAACGCGTCGAGATGGCCCTCTGGTAGCAACGTGGAGGCAGTGCGCACGAGATCACCTTCCATGTCGGCGAGCGTGCTTAGATTGACACTGTCCCGATTTCTGATTCGTGTGGTCAATACCATTGTCCCTGTCGGTAGCATGGTGTGCATTTCTTCTTCGCAGGTCATCCCACTGCTCAGTGTAATGAGTCCAATCCGAGCAAGACGTCCCGGCGTTTCACCTTGTGGTACCGGTATGATTTCCACCGTGTTGTCTTGATTTTCTGTCCATATGCCAGTGGCATTCATGGCATTTCTCCAGAAGAGATGTCCGGATTGTTATAAGGTATTGTCTCCAGTATAACGGCCTGTCGGGCCGGACTAGTTTGCACAACACTGGACGGGACAAGACGAGAAACTGGTGGAGGCGGCGGGAATCGTATGATTCCGCAAGCCATTGTTATTATTATATTAGCCAGTGAATGATTAATACTATACCGCCAAAGCTACCGTCAGTAGTGGTGGATTTAGTTGGACGGGGTTGGACTTTCCTAACACCCCACTACTGACTCTGCTCCTTGATTCGCGGGGCTAACAGACTCATGACCCAGTGGGGTAGGGTTTCAGTCCCCTCAGCGTAAGGTAATGTCCATTCCTCCTCAAGAATCACTTCAAATCCAAGGCGCTGGTAGAACTGTGCAGCTCCCACATTTTGAGTTGTAATTGTGACTAGAGCCCCCGCGACCTCCGAAAGCAACTCCTTCATGAATCTCGCCCCGATTCCGCGCCCTTTTTGATCGGGGTGCACGCCGACACCCCTAATCTCAAAAATACGTCCGTCTCCTGCACGTGCCGCATCACTTATCCCACCCCATACTCGCTTGTCAGAGACGATCGATTGTTTAACCAGCACGATAAGTCGGCGGTGGTAAGAGGAAGGCACACCGGGCATGAAAGCCTCCATCTGTTCGAGCGTGATCGGCACTTCTCCAGCACCGGCCGCGATTTCTCCACCATGGAGAGGGTCCAGGCAAGCGAAGGCAGCTATGCGTCCCTCATGATCAGTGCACCAGCGTAAGGCATCGGGTTTCCAGTTGTTCATAAACTCCGCTGCAAAAACGGCCTCAAGAATTTTGTGTTGTTCCGAACGGCTCAAGCCGGGGGGCATAATAGAGGCCCCACGCGGGGCAATTTTTATCCATGCTCCGGCGAGAAGGTGAATCAATTCAGTTGCCTGGTCCGGGCTTGGGTTCCCGTAGTGCATTGTGATTGGGAAACTTTGAGTCATATCATTCCCAATATCCCACTAAAACTGTAAACGTTTCTGCATTTGTAGTCGTTGATAGCTAGTGTGGGAAATACTTCAGTCGATAATCTTGGGATTCGCGGCAGTACCATCCTCGTTGAGTCGATGACGATGGTATACCGTGTGTGAGAGTTTATGAGCTACGCAAGATAAGGCCTCGTCACTGAACATTTCTATAGTTACTTCGACATCGTCAGGATTGTCGAGGGTT
>CAZEKE010000096.1:0-4559 GCA_964512815.1 uncultured Acidiferrobacteraceae bacterium | reverse complement strand
CGGCCAGGCCCGTTCCACATTTTCCCTCAGTCCTTTCTCTGCAGCAGGGTCCGGATCCCACGCTCGCACGTCCAAGCCATGGGCGAGAAAGCGGGCAGCCCAGCCACTGCCGATCAACCCTGATCCCAGAACGGCAACGGTTGTCACATTTTCTTGTCCAAAAGCGATCATGGCACCCTCCCGGAGTTCTATCAGGCATTACCCGGCTTCGCAGCCGTCTCCAGCCGCAGTCGGTTACGAAGCTCCATCTTTATGGTTTTCCCATTGGCATTACGTGGTAAAGGATCGGACACCAGAGTTACGGACTCCGGAATCTTGTAATCGGACAAGCGCCCCGCGCACCAGTCTGCAACCTGTTTGAGCATATCCTCATCTGCCACACAAGCAACCGGCCGGATATACGCGTGGACCCGTTCGCCGAGTACCGCGCAGGGCCTCCCGATCACGGCCGCCTCACTGATCCCGGGGTGAAAGAGTAGGTGATTCTCGACCTCGGAAGAATACACTTTGTATCCACCCCGGTTAATCATGTCTTTGTGCCGGTCTAGCACCTCGACATAGCCCTCCGAAGACATACAGCCGATGTCACCGGAACGCCAGAACCCTTCCGTTGTGAACTGTTTTTCCGTCTCTTCGGGCAGGTTCCAGTATCCTGGCACGACCATTGGGCCTTTGATCAATATCTCACCGACCTCACCGGCGGGACACGATCGTCCTTCGCTGTCGACGATTTTTATTTCGCCGCAGTGAACGGGCTGGCCGACACTCATTGTGTGATTCGCGATGGCGCCGGGCGGCAGAAGTGTCGCGGGCGATGCAGTTTCTGTTGCGCCGTAACCATTGGAAAGACGAAGGTCCGGCAGTGTTTCTTTCAACCCGATAATTGTGTCTTCGGGCATTGGCGCGCCGCCAAAAAGGCCCAGTTTCAGCGAGGACAGATCCGTCGACCTCAACTCCGGTTCAAGCAGCATCAGCGCATACATCGCAGGCACCATAACCGAGTGGCTGATCTTTTCGGCCGACGTCAACCTGATCGCATCTCTGGCGTTAAACTCATCCATCAGAATGCAGGCCCCGCCATTCCCCCACATGGCCAACAACTGTGCAACAAGTCCCGTCACGTGGGTAAGCGGTACGGCGATCAGGGTCCTTTCTGCCTGTGCCAGATCAAAACAACGCTGGTAATGCAGGATACTGTGCACCACATTGAGGTGCGTCAGCATAGCGCCCTTCGGTCTGCCCGTGGTCCCTGAAGTGTAGAGCAGGAAAGCACAGTCTTCTTCTGAAATCTCCGGTAGCGGCGGACTGCCCGCCCAGTTTTCTAGATCAGAACAGTCCACATCCAGATCCCCGCGGTCTCCTATGGCGATCGTGAGCTTTGGGAGACAGCTCGGGTCCGGTAAGCGTTCAACCAGTTTATCCTGCACGAAGAGTCCTTTAGCACCCGAATCGGCCAGCATGTGACGGATCTCCGGTTCCACAAGTCGGTGTGACATCGGAACGCAGATGGCACCAAGACGCAGGCAGGCCGCGATCACGATCACGGCCGTCGGATGATTGCCGGTCAGTACCCCAATGCGGTCGCCAGGTTTGATTCCCGCGTTCGACAACCAGCCCGCGAACGAACCCGACATCTTCCACAGCGCTGCGTAGGAGATACGTTCACCTCCTCCGACCAGTGCCTCAGAGGAACCAGAACGGGCCACCGTACCAGACAAAACATCCACCAGGGTTGCCGGACGGCCAGAAAAGCACAGCAGATCCCTGCCAAAGTGAACTTCCCGGCGGATCCCTTCCGGTTCTCGTTGATACCAGCCCCCAGCCCGTGTCGAATCTTCAGGCTGTTCTCGCCCGGTCGGCGAGCCCGGATCTAATCGTCCGTTACGGTCCAACCCTATCGCCATGAGGTGCCAGCCATCCGAACAACACTAGCGGATTAACGTCAACCGTGCTGCTTGAGTTCGAGTCGCGCGATCTGGTTTCTGTGGACTTCATCCGGCCCATCAGCGAGACGCAACAGGCGGGCTGTCGCATAGGCGTGACCAAGCCCAAAATCGTCTGATAGACCACCACCTCCGTGTGCCTGAATCGCCCAATCCACGACCTGGCAGGCCATGATTGGTGCTGATACCTTGATCATCGCGATTTCTTTGCGTGCCGCCTTGTTTCCCTGGGTATCCATCTTGGAGGCCGCATACAATGTCAGGAGTCTGCTCTGGGCTATCATGATCCGGGATTCGGCTATTCTCTCTTGGGTCACGGTCTGTTCCGCGATCGGTCGCCCGAAAGTGATCCGGCTCTTGACCCGGCGGCACATGCTCGCCAAGGCCCGCTCCGCAAGACCGATCAGGCGCATACAATGGTGAATACGTCCGGGTCCCAAGCGCCCTTGCGCGATCTCGAACCCCCTTCCCTCACCAAGCAGCATATTGCCCGCAGGCACCCGCACGTTCTCAAAATCAACTTCTGCATGACCGTGCGGTGCGTCGTCAAAACCCAAAACGGGCAGGTGCCGCAAAACGGTAACGCCCGGCGTGTTCATAGGCACGAGGATCATCGACTGCTGCCGATGTCGATCAGGGTTATCCGGATCGGTTTTACCCATGAAGATGAGAATCCGACAACGCGGGTCATTGGCACCGGAGGTCCACCATTTTCGACCGGTGTTGTCATACTCCTCTTCTTCTCGAACGATCTGAGTCCGTTTATTGGTCGCAGCAGACGACGCAACGTCCGGTTCCGTCATTGCAAAGGCCGAACGGATCTCGCCCGCCAGGAGCGGTTTCAGCCATTGCTGTTGCTGCTCGGGTGTTCCGTACCGGGACAACACTTCCATGTTTCCGGTATCCGGTGCCGAGCAGTTGAATACCTCTGGCGCGTAAGGAGAACGACCCATGACCTCGCACAAAGGGGCATATTCAAAGTTGGTCAGGCCCGCACCGAGGTCGCTTTCCGGCAGAAAAAGATTCCATAGACCTGTATCGCGGGCTTTGGCCTTCAGGTCTTCCATAATTGCCGAAGGTTGCCAACGATCACCGGTAGAGATCTCATCGGCTATCGCCCTTTCGTTAGGAAAAATGTGGGCGTCCATGAACGCCTTAAGACTGTCATGAAGGTCAGCACAGCGTTGGGACATCTCGATCATCATTCACCCCTTTCAAGTTCACATTGCTCGCCCACTCTCAGACGGGGCATCAGCTGTTCTCTCCATCATACGAATCAAAGGTCTTCTCTTCGACCCCGAGCCTCGTGAGCAATGAAGACGGCGACCAGTGTTCACGTCCGGTCTTTTCGAAATATCGCCCCACCGCCTGGCTCACCGCGCCGATTCCGACAGTTCCTGCCCAGTGCATCGGCCCCCCCCGCCAGACAGGAAATCCATAGCCATTGAGATACACCAGGTCGATGTCGCTAGCCCGCAGGGCAATGCCTTCTTCCAGAATAGCCGCTCCAATATTAACCAGTGGATACAGGCAACGCTCCAGAATTTCCTGGTCGCTGATGTCACTCGGCTTCAGGCCAAAATGCGCCAAGGCGTTGACCGCCAACTCTGAGACCTCAGGATCAGGGACCGGAGAACGACTGCCCTTTTCATAGATGTAATAACCGCGACCTGTTTTTTGACCGTAGCGTCCCAATTCACACAGTCGGTTAGAAAGGAACGCGCCGGGCACATCTGCGGCATGCCCTCCACCGGCTGCTTTGCGTTTCGCCCAGCCGATATCGAGCCCGGCCAGATCCGATACAGCCAGCGGGCCCATGGCCATCCCGAAGTCGTACATCACCCGGTCGATCCGGCTCGGTTCGACTCCTTCTTCGACCATGATCGCTGCTTCTCCAAAATAGCCTTCCAGCATGCGATTACCGATAAAGCCGTGGCAGACGCCAGACACAATCGGCAGCTTACCCATTTTCCGTCCCAGGTCGAGAACACCCATGAGCACGTCGTCATCGACCGTGTCTGTCCGGACGACTTCGAGAAGCCGCATGACGTTGGCGGGGCTGAAAAAATGGGTCCCCAGTACGACACCTTTTCGATTCGGAACGCTCTCTGCAATCTCGTTGACATCCAGATAGGAGGTATTCGATGTCAGTACGACATCCGGTTTGGCAATGGTATCGAGGCGCGAAAATATCTCTTTCTTGGCAGGCATTTCTTCATAGATCGCCTCGATGATGATATCCCCCTGTTGCAGATCCTCAATCCGAGTCGAGGGTGTAATCCTTACCAGTCTCTTTTCCAAGGCGTCTTGCGTCAGACGTCCCTTACTGACGGTGGCCGCATAGTTCTTCTTGATCGTCTCCATACCCCGTTCGAGCGATTCGGCGTTCTGCTCAATCACCGTTACCGGAATGCCGGCATTGGCAAAATTCATGCTGATTCCCACGCCCATAGTCCCGGCACCGACCACGCCCGCGCTGGCGAATGACCGGCGCGCTGCTTTCCGGTCCACACCCGGCACTTTTGCCGCAGTCCGCTCTGCAAAAAATACATGCCGCATCGCCCGGGACTCGTCTGACGCTACACAGGCCTCAAAAATCTCCCTCTCTCGGGCAAG
>CAZEKE010000095.1:0-7710 GCA_964512815.1 uncultured Acidiferrobacteraceae bacterium | reverse complement strand
TGCTCCTTCGATGAAGATCGCGATATCTGTAGTGCCACCACCAATATCAACCAGGCAGACACCCAGTTCCTTCTCGTCATCGTCAAGTACAGCGTAACTCGAGGCAAGTTGCTCGAGGATCAAATCGTCGACAGCCAGACCACACCGGCGCACACACTTGTCGATATTCTGGGCTGCGCTTAGCGCAGCGGTAACGACGTGGACCCTTGCCTCCAGTCGCTCGCCGCTCATCGCGATGGGTTCACGTACACCCTCCTGCCCGTCAATGATGAAGCCCTGAGGGAGAATGTGGAGAACTCGCTGGTCGTCAGTTGTCAACTGTGCACGGGCTGTCTCGATGACTCGCTCCACATCATCCTGGCCGACCTCCTTGTCCCGTATCGCGACCACACCATGGGAATTCATGGATCTGATGTGAGATCCGGCAATACCCGCGTATACCGAGTTGATCTGGCAGTCAGCGGTGAGTTCGGCTTCCTCAACCGCACGCTGGATGGAGTGCACGGTAGACTCGATATCCGCCACCACGCCTTTACGCAGACCCCGGGAGACGTGCTGACCGATCCCGATGATTTCCAACTCACCCTCGCTGTCAATGTTGCCAACTACCGCCATCACCTTGGAAGTGCCGATATCCAGCCCCGTGATGGTTTTTTCTTCGTGTTTGCTGGCCATCAGGATCGCCATCAGTTCCCGTACACCCTGCTGTCCGCTAACTGCATCGTTGAGCCGATACCCCCTTTCCACTGGACGGCGAATCCGCTCGGATAGCGCAGGTCCACCCGTTCAATATCGGCTAATCGATCCTGTAGAACTAAATCAAATGCGGCCGCAAAGCGGCTGACTTTATTCAGAGGATCACCCCGACCAGTGACGATCTCAAACTTGCCAGGGTTCTGATCGAATTTGGACGCCACCATTAGTCTGAAGCCTCCGACCGAATTCATTGACACTGCCGAGGGCTCAAGGCCCACGGAACCGAGAATCCTCGTCAACTCAAGGCAGGCTTCGATCACCCTCGCGCGATCGGCATCGTCGCTGCTCAAAAGCGGCTGTAACGAGAGCCCGGTGGCAGGAGGCAGATTGACAAATTCAGACTTTGCAATTGTCGCGCCTCCGTTAGACTCCCATCTTGCGATTGCATTAGATTCGGTGATCGATACGGCCAGACCGTCCGGCCAGACTCTTCGAACCGCTGCCCGGTAGACACCGGGCAGTTGCGCCAGATCGTTTTCAATGTCGGACAGATCGACCGTGAAATAATTGCCCTTGAGTTTCTGCCAGACCGTGCGTTCTAGGGTCGGTCCATCGACCCGTTTGAGTGTGCTGCTGATGATCACTCTCTCGATAGTGAAACGGCCGGGACGCAGGATTTCGTCAGCCAGCATCGCCACTGTGATTATCAGTAGCAGGGCCAGTGCCAACAGGCCGGCCGGACTTTGCACTACGCGCAGGGCAGAACCGGGGCGGGTTTCCGCCCGGATTACCTGGTCCGTTGCCAAAGTCTGAACAGCGTCGTCTCTGACCTTCACACGCGCTCTCCCACAATTCTGACTTCCGGTTCCAACAGAACGCCAAATTGCTCTCTTACCCTTGACTGCACCCTGCAGATCAACGACTCAATATCAGTGGCACTGGCGTGGCCGCAATTGACGATAAAATTGGCGTGCTGACGGGAAACCTCTGCATCGCCCTCGCGCAAACCTTTAAGGCCTGCACTGTCTATCAAACGGGCTGCGTAATCACCCCTCGGATTGCGAAACACCGAGCCGGCACTGGCACGCCGGACCGGCTGCCTGACCGCCCGTTCTGTCAGGAGAGAACGGATACGACCGCGACCCTGTTCAGCGTTTCCCAATTCCAGCCCGAGCGTCGCGCTGAGAAACCAGTGCCCGGAAGGCAGATTCACACTACGGTAGCCAACTTCGAACGCTGCGGCGTTGTGGCGACTGACCCTTCCGTCTCGATCGATAAGTTCGACGCCGTGGACAATTTTCCAGCACTCTCCCCCAAACGCACCGGCATTCATCGCTAGGGCACCACCGACCGTCCCGGGAATCCCGGCGAGGAATTCCGCGCCTCGAAGGCCCGCACGGCTACTGAAGCGGGCAACCTTTGCGCAGGCAACACCCGCTTCGGTATACAAGCGCCCTCCGGTCATGACCTCCAGGCCCGACAGCCGTCCATGACAGCACACCACCGCGCCGGAGAAACCGCCGTCCCGAACCAGAAGGTTGCTGCCGAGACCCACCCACAGCAGCGGAATTTCCGCGGGCAATATGCTCAGAAAATGCGCCAGGTCCTCACGATCCCGCGGCTTGAAATAGTAGCTGGCAACGCCTCCGACACCCCAGCTGGTGTGTTTTGACATGGGTTCGTCCTGTCGGACTTCACCACGTACACCAGGGAAAATGGTCGGTAATGGCATGATCGCGTCCGGAGTCACTCTCCGCCATCCTCAGGCACGGATCGGTCGAAAGTCAGGCATTCCCGAACGACACGACCAATGTCGCCTGCGCCCAGCGTCAAGACGACATCACCCGGCAGCAACACGTCGTCCAGTTGCGCTGCAAGCGCCCACACGTCGCCCAGGAAGACCGGATCTTTACCCCCACGACTGCGAATTGCCTCACACAACGACCTGCCGTGGACACCGTCTATCGGCGCCTCACCTGCTGCGTACACCTCAGTAACAATCAGACACGCTTCGCCGACCAGCAGATCGGCAAACTCGTGAAAAAGATCGCGCAGCCGGGTATAGCGGTGCGGCTGGAATACCACCACCCGGCGCCGCTCAGGCCAGCAGCCCTGGGCTGCACCCAGCGTGGCCTCAATTTCCCGTGGATGGTGGGCATAGTCGTCTACCAGTACAGCCGACCCACCCTGAACCGCAATCTCACCGAGAATCTCAAAGCGTCGGCCAATACCCTCGAAACCCGCGAGACCATCTCTGATGGGCTGTTGACCGATCCCGATTTTGTCCGCAATCGCGATCGCCGCGAGTGCATTCAAAACGTTATGTTCGCCTGCCAGAGCCAGATCCACGGTCCATTCTCGCCCCCCGGGAAGGTGTGCACTGAAAACCATCCGTGGACCGTCCTGCCGGATATCAGTCGCACGATATTCAGCGTCCTCGAGCGTTCCGTAGGTGATTACCGGCTTATTTACTCTGGCGCGAATCCTCTGAACCACCGGGTCGTTTACACACAGAACGGCCAGACCATAGAAGGGAAGGCGCTGGAGGAACTCGACAAAAACGTCGATGAGTTTTTCAAAATCCCCATCGAAATTCTCCAGGTGATCGGCATCGATATTCGTCACCACGGCCAGGTAGGGATGCAGGCACAGAAAGGAGGCATCACTCTCATCTGCCTCTGCGATCAGCCATTGACCAGTACCCAAGCGGGCATATTCCCGTACGCTGTTGACGATACCACCGACCAGAAATGTCGGGTCGAGGCCGGCGGTTGCAAGTATTCCCGCAATTAGACTGGTCGTAGTGGTCTTGCCATGGGTACCCGCAACGGCTATGCCCCTACGGAACCGCATCAGTTCGGCGAGCATCTCTGCACGGGGAATGACCGGAATACCGGCATTCCTGGCGGCCTCAACCTCGACATTCTCCGTGGAGACTGCGGTAGAAACCACGACGACATCGGCTCCTGTGATGTGCCGGGCCTCATGGCCGACGTCAATCACGGCACCGCGCTCCGCCAAGCGCCGGGTAAGCTGACCGACCACAAGGTCAGAACCGGAGACACGGTATCCCTGATCCAGCAGGACCGATGCGATACCGCTCATGCCCACTCCTCCGATCCCGACAAAGTGAATCTGCTGGACGAATTCACGCACCAATAACCTCCAGGCACCTCGCGGTCACCTTTTGCGCAGCATCAAGCCGGGCAAGGGCCCGGGCTTTTTCACCGATTGACAGCAGGCGAGCCCGATCGTTATGCAGCTCACTCACGGTCCGGGCGAGCTGCTGAGCAGAAAATTCCGACTCATCCACTGCGATGGCAGCGCCTCGGGATGCCAGGTAATCCGCGTTGGTTTTCTGATGATCACCCGCAGAGTAAGGATACGGGACCAGCAGCGCGGCAAGACCGGCCGCACAGATCTCACTGACCGTCATCGCCCCGGCCCGGCAGATCACCAGATCCGCTTTGCGGTAGACGGCTGCTATGTCGTCGATATACTCCTGCACTTCCGCATCCATCTGCAGTTGCCGGTAGTGTCGCTCCAAGGGAGTCGATCGACCACGCCCGCACTGGTGGACCAGTTTCGGACGTTGCTCCGGTCGTAATCGGGCCATCGCCAACGGCAGCACCTGATTCAGGACTCTCGCACCCTGACTTCCGCCGATCACCAGCACATGCAGTACCTCATCAGCCTGCTGGCCATAATGCTCTGCCGGAGGTGGAAATCCGAGAAACTCTTCACGGACCGGATTTCCGGTCCACTCAGCTTGTTTACCGAGTCCGACCGTTGCCGGAAAACCGCACATCACCGACCTTGCGAGCGGCGCCAAAAGGCGGTTGGTCAGGCCGGCTCGGGTGTTCGCTTCATGAATCAGAATGGGCAAGCGCATGAGCCAGGCAACCAGTCCGCCAGGACCCGCTACAAAGCCACCCATGCCAAGCAGAGCTACCGGCCGCTGCCGCCTGATGGCTGCGTGGGCCTGGATGAGGGCTCGTCCCAGCATCAGGGGTAGACACAGTTTCCTTAACCATACGCTGCCTCTGAGGCCTTTGACCTCTATCCACTCCACCTCTATGCCGGCGGCAGGAACCACACGCCCCTCGAGCCCCGCACGGGTGCCCAGCCAGACCACTTTGATACCGAACTGAATGAGGGATTCTGCTACCGCCAGTGCCGGGTAGACGTGGCCTCCTGTGCCACCGGCCATGACCATCACAGTCTTCAAGACTCAGTTGCCTCCTGCGCAACACTCCGGTCGACAGACAGCAGTAACCCCACGGCAATTCCGCAGGCCAGCATGCTGCTCCCGCCATAACTCATCATGGGTAGAGCCAGCCCCTTGGTCGGCACCACTCCCAGGTTTACGGCGAAGTTGACAACCACCTGTACAGCCAGAAGTAGGGCGATGCCTTGTACCGCACGCGCCCCGAATAACGCACCACACCGGCCGACACGATCGGCAATCTGAAAAGCACGCCACAGAACAACGCCGTAGAGCATGATGAGAACCGTGATCCCAACGAGTCCCAGTTCCTCTCCGATAACCGCAACCAGAAAATCATTACTGGCCTCAGGCAGGTAAAACAGCTTCTGCACACTGGCCCCGAGTCCGACGCCGAACCATTCGCCGCTACCCAGCGCGATCAGCGCCTGGACCAGCTGATAGCCTGAGCCATAGGGGTCCGCAAAGGGATCCAAAAAACTGATTACACGCTGGAGCCGATAAGGGGACACCAGAATGAGAACCCCGAGTGCCAGCAATCCAGTAAGGACTGCGCTGCTGATATAAAGTAGCCGGGTTCCGGCAAGAAACAGCATCCCGAGCACGGTGATCAGGATGACCGCAGTACAGCCATAGTCGGGCTGTAGAAGCAGCAGGGTTGCTACACCGGAAAAAACGAACACCGGCTCGACCACCTTCCTCCTGAACAGACCGGACTGCCCTGACTGCCGGACACAGTGATCCGCCAGATACAGAACCACGAACACTTTTACCACCTCCGACGGTTGAAACTGCAGCGGCCCGAGTGGAAACCAGCGTGTGCTGCCGTTGACTTCTCTTCCCACACCCGGCACAAGCAGCAGCACCAGCAGCAGTATCCCCATCGGCAGCAGGACACGGCTGAGTTTCTGCCAGACAGCGATATCGACCATAGACACCAATAGTGCAACCGCGAGCCCAACGCAGATACTGAACAGATGCTTGAACAAAGGCACCGCACTCGATCCAGAGCCATGGGTGCCAAGGGTGGCTGAGAAGACCATCACCGCGCTGAAACCGAGGAGACTCAGGACAGAGACAACCAGCACTTTGTCTAATCTGGCCGGGTAATCGGCCAGGGTGCGGACAAGGGAGTCGCCTGTACTCACTCCAGTGTCTCCGTCACCAGGCGGTGGAACTGATCGCCACGGTCTGCGTAATCTTCAAACATGTCAAAACTCGCACAAGCGGGGGAAAACAACACAACATCCCCGGGCTGAGCCCAGATGACAGCAAGCGAGACGGCATCCTGGAGACTATCTGCTGGTGTCACCGGCACGCTCTGGCCCAGACTGTCAGCGATCCGGTCTCGATCCTCACCGATCAGGACAACCTGACGGGCGTATCGCTTCACGGCCCGGGCGAGCATCGAGAAGTCAGCCCCTTTGGACTGCCCGCCGGCGATCAGGACCACGGGTCGGACCATACCCTGGAGGGCCGCGACTGTGGCTGCGGGATTGGTTCCCTTCGAATCGTTAACCCACAAGACGCTGCCGCGATCGAGCACCACTTCGCAGCGGTGCCGCAACCCCTTGAAGGAGCGGACTGCCTCGACGCCACCGCTTTGTACTGGTCCAGTAACAGGTTCGGATATGGCTAATGCGGCAAGCACATTTGCAACGTTATGTCGGCCGGGAACCGAAAGATCTGACGCCGAAAAGAGCCGTGCACTTCCACGGGCGAGCCATTCATCTCCGGCCTGGCAAAGTACGCCGTAGTCCGTTGTGGCTGCTGGGCGGTCCAGTCCGAAAGTGATCCGGTTTCGGGCACACTCTATCGTGTCTTGGTCCAGTACCATTTCATTGCGGCCGGTCACAAGCACTCCGGCCCCCCTGGCGATGCGGGCCTTGGCAGCCGTGTATTCAGCGAGATCTTCGTAACGGTCCATGTGATCCGGGGTGATATTGAGTATTGCCGCCACGGCCGGAGCCAGACTGGTGGTGGTCTCCAGCTGAAAACTGGACAGTTCAAGGACGTAATAGTCCGGGACCTGGTCACGGAGTAGATCCAGGGCCGGCCGGCCGATATTTCCGCCCGTCAGAACAGCCAAACCTGCTGCTTCCAGCAGCCTGGTTACGAGTGTTGTTACTGTGCTTTTGCCGTTTGACCCAGTCACCGCGATAATCGGTGACATACTTGCACGAGCAAACAACTCGATATCGCCGACGACCTCGACGCCGGCATCAATCGCTTTTCGTAGCGCAGGGTCGTGCACTGATACCCCGGGACTCATTACCAGAACTTCAGCCTGCGTGGCCAGTTCCGTATCTAGACATCCGGTACAGTGTTCAACGTGGGGAAATGCCCGGCAGAGTCGTTCAAGATAGGGCGGTGACTTCCGGCTGTCCATGACCGTGACTGAGACGCCCTGCGCATCCAGATACTGGACGCACGAGTAGCCTGTCTGACCAAGACCCACTACAAGCGCCCGACGCCAGTGAAACGGTTCAGGGATGGTGTTCAAAGCCGATTCCGCAGCCACGCTTACCGGACCTTCAGTGTTGCCAGTCCGATCAGGACCAGAATCAGACTGATAATCCAGAAACGCACAATGATCTTCGGTTCTGCCCAGCCTTTGAGTTCGTAGTGATGATGCAGGGGTGCCATCCTGAAGATCCGTCGTCCTGTCAGTCGAAATGACACCACCTGGAGCACCACCGACGCAGTCTCCACGACAAAGATGCCTCCCATGATTGCGAGGACCAGTTCCTGGCGAACCACCACGGCAACGGTTCCGAGCGCAGCACCCA
>CAZEKE010000094.1:0-8404 GCA_964512815.1 uncultured Acidiferrobacteraceae bacterium | reverse complement strand
AAATTTGACTTAATTTAAGAGATTCTCTATTTTGCGATCCACCGGAAGGCGTCAGGCCGGAATCGGAGCGCGATGAATAGCGGATTCTCGAAGAACCTTGAAGGCACATTAACACCCCGCCGGACATGGCGCATGGTTCTGTTATGCCTCGTGATCTGTCTGCTTGGGGTTCTTGTAGCAGGTCGTTATGCGGACGATATCATCCAAAAAATTGTGGGTGATCGTGCGACGATAGACCACGCCCGAATCCTGACGGAAGCAGACCTTGTTCCCAAAATTGAGGAACTGTTGGGAACTTTAGCGTTGCACCAGAAGCTGGTTGTGCTCAAAGTGCAAATTGCAGAAGCGGCGCCGAGTGTGCCACAGGGACAGGCCGACACCAGTGTTGAAAAGTCCTCTCAAGAGATTCTGCACCAACTCTCTGCGCGGCTCATCCGTCAATATCATGTGTTTCGTTCCACCGTGGAACAACTGCCAGAAAGTACCGACCTTTTCACTCATTTTCTCCCTGAGTATGACGATATTCAGGCAAGGCTTGTCTCGGATCTTGAATCCGTGGAAGGCGGTGTTTTAGCGATTACCAGTAACGACTCGCGGTATGTACAGACCCGGCAGCATGACCTGATACGGGACACGCTCTCGCGCTATCAGCTGATCATGTCACAGGTGTCTAGTAGAGCGAGGCTTTCGTTGGGTCGCACAATCAGTATCGGTGCCGATCAGTTGTTGTTTTTTTTGCGGACGGTGATCATCGGGTTTGCCGTCCTGCTCTCAGGCGGGATTGTGCTGCTTGTCCAATGGCGGGATCGGACCCGGATCAGGCAGAGTGCTGTCGAAGCGTATGAGTCCCTGATAGGGGTGATGGAGTTTATGGACCCGTCGTGGGCCATTAACACCTCAGGGACCGTGATCCACTGGAACCGGGCCATTGAGAAACTGACGGGCATACCGGCCGCAGATATCATCGGTAAGGGTGATTACGAGTATGCCATACCGTTTTACGGAGAGCGGCGCAAAGTGCTGATCGACCTGGTACTGGAGTGGGACGATGAGATCAAGAAGAAGTACCTGTTTATAGATACGCTTGAGAATGGTGCGATCTTCGCACCGTCCCATCACCCGGATCTGAACGGTGGGACTTATCTGGCCAAGTCGGCCCAGCTGCTGACAACCGAGACGGGCAAAACAATTGGCGCAATTGAGACTGTTAAGGACATTACGCAGGAAACCCACTCCAAAGAGGAGTTGTTCAAGTTGAAAGGGGAGGGTCAGAAGGCCTTGCGCCTGGCGGAAGAGCGTTTGTCTGCACTGCAAAGTGTTCGTGAGGTTGCGGCAGATGCCATGATCACTTATGACAGGGAAGATCAGATCCGCTCGGCCAATAGGGCAGCCGAGTCAATATTTGGCTATTCGCCTGAAGAGCTCGTCGGGCAATCGATTCTCACCATAATCGGGGTCGAAGACTCCGATGTGCTGCAAGCGGACAAACGTGTCGAACGTGAGGGCCGACATAGAGATGGTACAACGATTCCTATCGGGATCTCGGTCTCAGAGATTACCGAAGATGGGTTGCCAGTTTTTGTCGCTAGCGTTCAAGATTTAAAGGCGATACGGGAGAAAGAAAGCAAGATTAAAGAATTGGAAAGTCGCATGGGTTTGGATACCTTGAATCACCTGGATGTGGGGATCTCCCTGATCGACAAAGACCTCAGAATCGTACATTTTAATCCTGCAGTTAATTCGCTATATGGTTTTCCGGAATCGATGACCCGGCCCGGGGATCCCTTTAAGAGCGTTCTCGCCGAACTGGCCAGGATGGGTGTTTACGATCGCATGTACGGTGAGGGTGACCCGGGTGAACAGGTGGAGAGAATTCTGGCATCGCTGGAAGGTGACTGGAACGAGTGGCGTGGGGATCTGGAACTGCTGGATGGGCGGGTGATCGATGTACGCACGCATAAGCTTGCTGGCGGCGGCTTTGCCTATGTGCACACCGAGGTGACGGCCGAAAGAGAGAGGGAGAAACGCCTAAGTCTCACTGACCAGGTGACGGGGCTTCCAAATCTGGAACATCTCGAGCAGCTGGCGAGGACCGCTATCCAGGAGGCCGAACAGTCTGGTAGAGAACTGTACGGGATTAGAATCAAGGTCGACCGGTTTCAGGTTGTTGATCAGTTGTATGGAACCGAAGTGGGAAATACCCTGATCAAGGATGTCGCTGTCAGGCTGAAAGAAGCTATACCCAGAGACATCGTGCTGGGGCGAGGACCCGGAAATGAGTTTTTGCTCATTGAGTTGTGCAGTGGGGACGCCAGGGAAGCGTCCGAGGTGACCGTCCGCCTGTTACAGGAGTCAATGAAATCTCCGTTTCAGATCAGAAGTTACGGAGCAGCTGAGACGGAAGAATTGATGTTCAGCTTGAGCGGTGGTATCGCGCTTTATCCGAAAGATGGAAAGGATCTCGCGACTTTAACGAAAAAGTCTCAGTTGGCCTTGCAGTTTGCGTCTGAGCAAAGCGATATTTTTCATCATTTCGACTGGCAAGCGGCTCGTCGGAAGGGTTCGGGGGAGGCACTCAGGCTCGAGAATGAACTGAGGACCGCATTACAGCAATCCCAGTTTGAGCTTCATTACCAGCCCCAGATCGATCTACGGTCCGGCCGGCTGACGGGTGCCGAGGCGTTGCTTCGCTGGTCCAGGCCGGATTCCGGAGGAGGTAATGAGAGTCGGCCGATTTCTCCAGCTGAATTCATACCGGTGGCCGAGGAAACCGGGCTGATTATCCCGATAGGGAAGTGGGTTCTGGAAGAAGCCTGTCGACAGGCCAGGCGGTGGCAGGACGCGGGTTATCCGCATTTGACGATGTCAGTGAACGTTTCCGCCGTTCAGTTTCGTCAGCCGAACCTGATCGAACAGGTTCGCGAGGTGCTTTCGGGTACGGGGCTCGACCCTGAGTGGCTTGAACTCGAGATAACTGAATCCATCGTGGTGGAAGATATTGATCGAATCGTCAAGACACTTGATGAACTGAAGGGGTTGGGGATTCGGATAGCGATCGATGATTTCGGCACCGGTTATTCCAGTTTGTCTTATCTGGCCCGGTTGCCGTTCGATAAGCTCAAGATTGATCAGTCGTTTGTGCGTAACAGGGACCGGCAGAACTGGGCGATCGTAAGGGCGGTTGTCCAACTTGCGCGAAGCCTCGAGCTGAAGATCGTAGCCGAAGGCGTAGAAACCAAGGAGAGCATGCAGCATCTCCGTGATTTGGGTTGCCACATCGGGCAGGGATTCTATTTTAATAGACCCCTGTTGGCCTCCGAATTCTCAAAGTGTTTTGATCAGCAGAATTTCGCCGGCGCTGATTACTCTCCGGACCTAAACAAGGGGTTTCGTGTCGGACTGCCCACGGATTTTGGCTTGGCCTATCTGAATGATCAGCTGACCGGTTTCCGCAAAGAGAAACCAGAAGTGCCTGTAACGGTCCGCTGTGATCTCAGTAATCTACTCGTCGATGGCCTTGTCCTGGGTGAGCTGGACAGTGCGATTGCTATCGTACGGGAGGGCAGCGAAAGCTGGCTGACCGGTACCTGGGAGATAGATCCAGTCTGGGCGACGTCAACAGGGTTTGAGCTGAATAATGAAGGCGCTGTACCACTGGTCGTGCATCCGGAGGGATGCGAGTATCGTCGCCGTATCGTCGAGAGCCTGAACGCCGCTGGTCGGGACTGGTACGTGGTCTACGAGAGCCCGGATATCTCCGGTCTGCAAAATGCGGTACTCCAGGGGCTCGGCATCAGTGCGTTGACCCAGCCGACATTGTTGCCGGGAATGAGGGTGCTTGAGGCAGGCGAGGAATTGCCACCGTTGCGTTCAATCAAGATCGGGCTGTACCGTGGTCATAATGCGGACTCCGGAAAGCTGATGTTGATTGAGAATTGGCTGAGGGAAGCCCTTGCGCGGCAGTCGAATCATGAGGCCATGACGGTTAAAGCTTCCGTTTCAGATGAAGCAAAAGCTTAAATGAATCCCGGTGTCCTGACATTGATGACGCGGGTAGGCTGCGGAAGTCGTGCAATAGGGACCCCTCAAGGACCGGACACCGCTAGCGTTTACGCTTGCGCCGTTCCAGTCCCAGTGCGTTCGGGGGCAGCTGCTTGAATTCTTCCGGAAGATGATCGTGAATCGATGCCATGATGATCCAGCTTCGAATCGGCTCCCGGTAATGTCTTGGCAGACTCGCCCAGGCACGAGCGAGGGCCAGGGCTTCCTCCGGCAGGTCCGGAACCACGGGCTCCGTAGAGCCAGCGTGACGGGGGCCGTTACCGCTTGCTAACCATTCGACATTCACCCGCAGCCACTCAGCGATACGGTCGAGGCGGTGGCGTCTGGGAAAAGCGCTGCCTTCCAGATATTTTCTGGCCGTGGTCAGGCTTCGTGCACCGGCCTCGCGTCGAAGCGGTTCGATCTCAACCGGAATGCGTGACCAGCTGCCGGGGCGAGCGGCATAGCCCGCTTCAGTCATGGCTTCGATCAGTCTCGTGGCAAAATCAAGGTATGGAGGGTGAGTAGGCATGGCATGCAGGTGGGTGGACCCTGCGCTTTCGGGTGGGTCGACCGATCAGCGCTCAGGCCGCGGTAAAATAATTGTCTCTCTTGATCACAGAGTATACACTTTCGGAGTTAAAGTCGTGAGGAAACAATTGGTCTCTTTGAATGATTCATCGGGATCAATCTACTTCTGTCCTGTCCCGCCAGCCAGCTCTGACGGGAGAGTCGGCCTACAAAATACGAGATGAACTGGGAAGATACAACGGTGATGAATTCGCCTGTCGATCGTAACAGTCGACGCCGGCTTCGCCTGGGTGAAGTGCTGGTCAGTGAAGGGCTCGCGACCGAGACCGAAATCCAGGTTGCTCTCAAACAACAGAAACGGGAAAAGGGCAAGCGTCTGGGCGAGGTGTTGGTCGAGATGGGGGTCGTCGATGAGGCCAATGTGGCCAAGGCTCTGGCTGTTCGATTGGGACTGCGTTTCATCGACCTCGATGAGGAAAATATTGATTCAGCTGCAATAAAAGAAGTGCCTGCTGCACTCATCCGTGAGCACCAGGTCTATCCGATTCGAACAGACAACGCTTCTGTCACCATTGCGATCGGCGATCCACTGGATACCGAAGCCACCGATGCAGTTCAGTTTGCCTGCCGCAAGCGTGTCATCGAAGTCGTCGCGAACCCCGAACAGATCAATTTCAAGATTCATGAACTGGTCATGAATCAGGAGATCAGCGAAGACTTTAATACTTTTCTGCGTACCCTCGGTGGACGGCCTGAGCGGGGTGATGTGCAGGGTGATGACGCCATTGTGATCCGGATTGTCAATCGTTTTATCATCGATGCAATTCGTGAACGGGCCTCCGACATTCATTTTGAACCTTACGGCAATCGTGAGGAGTTTGTGATTCGCTTTCGAATCGACGGACAAATGCGTCCCTATAGACGGGTTCCTGCCGAATATCGTGACACAGTCATTGCACGATTGAAAATAATGGCTCAGCTCAATATTGCGGAACGGCGGCTACCGCAGGATGGAAAGATCCGTTTTCCGTTTGGAGAAAGGGAAGTCGAGCTGCGGATGGTCACCCTGCCCACAGCCGGTGAAAACGAAGACGTCGTTCTGAGAATCCTGGCAGGACACGGTGCTTTGCCTTTGAGCGAGATGGGTCTTAACAAGAGCCATCTTCAAGGCATAGAAAAACTGGTGCGCATGCCCTACGGCCTGGTGTTGGCGGTTGGACCGACGGGTTCAGGCAAGACCACCACTTTGCATTCGATGCTCGCTGATATCAATGACGTCGCAAAAAAGATCTGGACGGTAGAGGATCCGGTCGAGATAACACAACCGGGGCTGCGGCAACTTCAGGTACAGCCGCAGATCGGGCTTTCTTTCGCGGCCGCGATGCGATCGTTCCTGCGAGCTGACCCGGACATCATCATGGTCGGTGAGATGCGGGATCAGGAGACAGCACACATGGCGGTTGAGGCATCGCTGACCGGGCATCTGGTGCTGTCGACCCTGCATACCAATACCGCACCAGAGACCATTACCCGGCTAATCGATATGGGGCTGGACCCTTTTTCTTTCTCGGACGCATTGCTGGGGATCCTCTCGCAGAGGTTGGCCCGACGTTTGTGTACCCGATGTCGAGAAGAACACACGCCGACGGGTCCCGAATACGAAGAGCTTGTAGGGCACCTCGGGCAGGAGATTGTTGATACGGCGGCGCGGCTTGGCAGGCTGAAACTTTGGCGGTCTGAAGGATGTCGGTTCTGTGAACGAACGGGTTACCGTGGCCGATTGGCCTTACACGAACTCCTGGTCAATGACGACAACATTCGCAGTGCCATGCAGCGCAAGGCCTCCACGGCTGAAATTCGGACAATCGCTCAGGAGGCAGGGATGCGCACGTTGCTCCATGACGGGTTTGAAAAATGCCTGAGCGGCGATACGGATCTAACACAGGTGCTTGCGGTCTGCAGTCGTTGAGTGTAGTTGGTCGGGTAGTGGCCTCCAACCCGTTCAAAATAATAACCTGAATTGACCCTGAATTTCGGTAGTCCAATCTGTTTAGGCGCTGTTGGGCAGCCAAACTGAATTAATCCGGGCGGGGAGACCGACGCCAAGGATAGACCTGTGTTATAGCTGAACTCAGTCGTTCGTGGTCGTCATCGGTACAGATTTCATTGGTCTTAAGGTGGGCATCTTCGTCGGTTCGTTTTATTGGGGCAGAATTTTGGAATGAACCGGTTATTGGCATTTCCTGTAAAGCGCTGCCAGCAGCAGTTCCAAGTGATGGATCCGCCCATTGAAGATGGTGCCCAGACCAACACTGCTCTAGGACCCCAAGTATCAGGGTTCCCCACTAAATTCATCTTTATGCGAGGTTCCGTCCATCGCCTAGGTTTGTGTATTGTTACCCTCTTTACATAGTCCCCTTTTATTTGTCTGGAATCGGGGATTCCGGCTTCTTTATTGCTTTCAGGGAATACTCCGTGGATGCTGTGGTATTCCTCCATAGCCTTTTTCGCGATTTCGACCAGGGCCAAGGCTTCTGTAATTTTTGCCCGCTCGTAGTAGTTGGTATAGATCGGCAGGGCGATGTAGGCGAGGAGGCCAAGAATCGCCACAGCGATCAATAATTCGATCAATGTCACACCGCGCTGCCGGGAGCTGTGACCGGATCGCGTTCGTACTGACCAATTTTTCACTGGCTGTTTAGTCATCTCAGATTCCCATCATAGGAGCCCTCGCGCGGAAGGGATTTCTTGGGACGGTCTTTGAATCCGGTGGTTGATGGCCTGGGCAATCAGGTAGTTTAAGGTGAGTCGTACTCACTCGCCAATACTCAAAATAGGTTCTCGGTGGGTAATCAGTGCCAGAATCCAGGTGTCCAGTTTTGTTTTCGTGCCGAGCTCAAGTCGGTCGGTTAAAATGTGATAACCGAAGTTTCACAAGAAATACACTGGCATTAGCTACTTATGGGAAAGCCCAAAGAGTTGATTGGTTCGCCTGCTACAAGCCATGCGTTAATGGATGGCGAAACGTACCTTGAAAGTGTACGTGATTCCCGCGAGGTCTGGTACGACGGGAGTAAAGTCAAGGACGTGACGACCCATCCGGCATTTCGCAACAGTGCTAAAAGCATTGCCCACCTATATGATGCCCTACACGATCCCGAGTTCAGTTCAAAACTGACTTGTACAGACCGAAACGGTATACGAACGCACCGGTTTTTTACCCCCAGCTATTCACCCGATGAACTGCTCGCAGCACGTGACGCGATCGCCATCTGGCAGCGCATGTCTTACGGCTGGATGGGGCGTACCCCGGACTATAAGGCCGCTTTCATGGCCCAGCTGGCTGAAGGTTACGATTTCTACGAGCCATTTGGGAGCAATGCGCTGGAGTGGTACCGAAAGTATGCGGCCCAATGTCTATTTCTCAATCATGTGCTGGTGGATCCCCCGGTAGACCGCAACCGTCCCCATCACGAGGGCACTGATGTATTTGTCAACGTAACCCGTGACGATGACCGCGGGATTTACGTGAGCGGTGCCAAAATGGCCGCTACTGGCTCTGTATTGACACATGCGACCTTTGTAGCACCGAACAGTGGCACGGCAGCGCGTATGGAAGAGGGTAAGGACGAGGCATTCGCACTGGTTTTTATCGTGGATATGGATACGCCAGGGTTGAAGCTGATTGCCCGGCCTTCCTACGAGCTCAAATCGCACAGCCCGTTTGTGGCGCCTCTCGCGAGCCGGTTTGATGAAAACGACTCGGTATTGGTGTTTCACGATGCATTCATACCGTGGGAGAACGTCCTGGTTTACCGTGATGTGGAAAAGG
>CAZEKE010000093.1:0-4650 GCA_964512815.1 uncultured Acidiferrobacteraceae bacterium | reverse complement strand
TATTTTATGGGGTCCAGCAATTGCCTTTGTTGTAGGTTATTGTGGTATTAGGCTTTTACCTCTAGTTGAGGAAAGAGCAAAGAAATTCGTTAAAGGAGACAAATAAATGACTTGTGTTAATTGTGACTGTGAACAATGTCCTGATGATTGCAATTGTGAAAACTGTACTCCTGAAACATGTGATTGTAAGAAGGAAGAAGAGTAAAAATGAATGGCATGGAGATGGACTGCACTTTTAGTTTATTTAGTAATTTGCATCTATGATTTTGTAGTTGTACCAGTATGGTATGGCCTAAACAGACCAGACCTTGCTTCTTTTGTAACGTATATAACAACAATTAAAGACCCATTAGTACAATTAGAACTAATGAAAAAAATGACAGGGCAACATAGTCCTTTTACTCTTATGGGCGGTGGTTTATTCCATTTAGCTTTTGGAGCATTGCTTACAGGTTCAGTATTTGGTAAAGAAAAATAAAAGAGTTGACAAATATATTTTATTATGATATACTAAGGAATAATCGCCAATAATGGGATTATATAACTCGCTGAAAAGGAGAATATCATGAATACAATTAATGGTACGCTAGTAAAAGATTTCCGTAATATGTTTAATCAAATGTCTGTAGGATTTGATGATTATTGGATTCCTACTCAAAGAAGTTCAAATTATCCTCCATACAATCTTATTGAAGAATCAAAAAATAACTATAGGATTGAAATGGCTGTTGCAGGTTTTTCAAAAAAGGATATTGAAATTTTTGAAGAAGAAGGCAAGTTAACTATTTTAGGAGATCAAAATGAAGACGATAGTTCAGAAAAAGAGCTTTGGCACTATAATGGATTAGCGCAACGCAAGTTTTCTCGTTCTTTTAATCTTGCACCAAATGTTGAAGTAACAGAGGCGATATTAGAAAATGGTATTTTAGTAATTCGCTTCTTAAAAGAGGACCATAAAAATAGGAAAACAATAGAAATTAGATAGGAGTTAAAATGCTTAAAATACTTATGCTAAGTCTTCTATTAATAGTAATTGCTTTTCCTTCATTTGCTAGATGCGGTCCTCCTAACGAGATAGATACTTTTCTAAGTAAAGAGTTTAAAGAAAAGAAAATGTGGACAGGTCTTTCAGATATTAGTAAAACGGAACAACAATTAACTTTTATTTATGAAAATCCTAAAACTGGAAGTTGGACAATTGCTTTTTATAGCCTAGAAAATGATAAAACATGTATTCTAATGATGGGTTATTCTTCAACTTTTTCTGATACAAAACCAAAAGGTTCAAAATCATAATGGATTATTTAGCATTAAGTAATAGAGTATTACACTCTTTAAATGAAGTAGAATTGACAGCTAATAATTTTGCTAACAGTAAGGGCATTCAAACCGCCGTAAAAGAATTTATTAATCGTAGCATTAATGACATCTATACAGCGGAACTTGAATGGCCCTTTCTGCATACTGATGGGACTATAACAACAGTAGCTGGAACAGCGGAGTATGCGCTTGTATCTGGATTTAAATCAGTAGATGTAGATACTGTATACCTTATTGAGACTAGCACAGATGTAAAAGAACTTCCCTATATTCCATATGATCAGTTTACAAATCAATTTCGTGAACGTGATCTTGATCCTACAACTACAGATAACAGAGCTAAACCAGAATATTGTTATCTTACTCAAGATGATAAAATTGGCTTTACGCCTATTCCTGATAAAGCATACACAGTATATTATGAGTATTGGGCAACGCATACTGATTTAAGCTCATCAACAGATACACCTGTTCTTCCTACACGCTATCATGATGTCATAGTTGCTCGTTCAGAATATTATGTACACCAACTTCGTGCTGATCTTCAAGCAGCTACTTTAAAACATAATGAATATGAAGCTAGAATAGGAAGAATGAGAGTTGATCTTATTAATAAACCAGATTATATGCGGTCTACATCAATTAATTCAGGTGGACGATCTAATACACGACATCCAAAGTATTTTTAAATGGCTGGGACAAATTTAAGAACAGTAGGACAGCTTCTTACTGGAACTAGTGCAACAGTAGTTTATACTTGTCCTGCACATTATGATGCTATAATAAGAACATTACATATAAATAATTTACATAGTAGTGCAGTTAATCTAACTATTAAAGCAGTTCTATCTTCTACTGATTTACCTATTGTAACAACGCATAGTATGGATAACGATACACTATTAGATGTTTTAAATTCTAATCCTATTGCTTTAAATGCTGCTGATACGGTTGTTGTTACAGCAGGGACAGCAAATAAACTAAATGTTGTAGTAACAGTTGAGGAAGTATTTACAGGGGTATAATGGAAAATATTCAACAACAAATTATTTCTTGTGATGGTGGATTAATTCTCAATAGAGATACTTTTACACAATCTACTGGTTCAGCATTACAATTACAGAACTTTGAGCCTTCTGTTAAAGGAGGGTATCGAAGAATTAATGGAACAAACAAGTATGTACTCAAAGAGTTTAATGATACTAACTTAGGAACTTCAAGTAAAACTGGTTCTGGAGCTATACTTCTTTCTGCTATTTTAGGATATGATGTTATAGCAGCACGAGGAGTTGTATTAGGAAAAGCTACAGCAACTTTTCTAACGATAGCACATACTAATTCAGTTACTACATTTACAGTTAATAATACAGGAGGTTTTGCTTCTAGCGGTACGTTATATATCGGTTCAGAACAAATAGCATATACAGGAAAAACATCTACTACATTTACAGGAGTAAGTAGAGCGCAAGGAAGTACAACAGCAGCAGCACATAAAGCAGATGCTATTATATCTACTGGTTGGACTAAGATTGATGAAGCTCGTACATCCGCTAGTAAATATACTTTTTCTAAGTATAACTTTAATGGAACAGATAAGATTGCTATAGCTTCTGCATCAACATATGCAGCTACGTATGATGGAACAAACTATGTACTCCTAAACGGAGCAGCAGGAGCAGGAGCAGGAACAGCACCTACAGTTACAGAATCTATTGCTGCTTTTAAAAACCATATGTTCTTTGCTAAGTCTTCTTCACAAGAACTGGTATTTTCTGCACCTTTCGCTGAAAATGATTTTACTCCTGCAAATGGAGCAGGAAGTGTAAAAGTAAATGATAAAATTGTAGGATTGAAAGAATTTCGTGAAAGATTATTTGTTTTATGTAAAAATAGGATTTATGTTTTATCTGGAACTAGTCAAGCAGATTTTACAGTCCAACCTATTACAAGAGATATAGGTTGTTTAGATAAGTTTTCTATTCAGGAAATAGGTGGTGATTTAATTTATCTAGCTCCTGATGGATTAAGAACTATAGCGGGTACTGAAAAAATTGGTGATGTTGAGTTAGGAACGGTAAGTAAACCAATACAAGAACGAGTAGAAGATATTGGTTTTGATAATATTAGTTCTGTAGTTATTCGTGAGAAATCTCAATATCGTTTATTTTTTCCGGTTACCGCTGGCGGAGAAATTACTCAATTAGGAATTATAGGAACTATTAAACAATCAAATGAAGGACAAGTAGGATTTCAATGGGGAGATATAAAAGGTATTAAACCGGGAAGTACTGATTCAGAATTTATAGGACAGATTGAAGTTGTAGTACACGGTGGATATGATGGATTTATTTACCAACAAGAAAATGGTAGTACTTTTACAGGAACTAATATAAAGTCTTTCTTTCGATCTCCCGATATTATTGTAGGAGATGCAGGTATACGAAAAAGTATGCAAAGAGTTATTACAAATTACAGAACAGAAGGAACAGTTAGTGCAGAATTAAGAGTTAGATATGATTATGACTCTCCAAATGTTCCACAACCAGAACCATATACTATTTCTGAAGGAGCAGGAATTGCTATTTATGGTTTAACTGCAAGTGCATATAATGCTGCTGTATACGGATCAAGCGGCACTCCTCTTGTAAGACAATCAGTAGAAGGGGGTGGCTTTGCAGTAGCAATTAAATTTGATGAAGATAGCGGTTCTGATCCATTTACATTACAAGGATTTCAATTAGAATTTACTGCTGGCGGCAGACATTAAAAGAGGATAAATAATGGGTAATACCTACACAAGACAATCAACTTATACAGATGGCGATACTATTCAAGCTGCTGATTCTAACGATGAGTTTGATCAACTAGTACTTGCTTTTACTGCTGATTCAGGACATTCACATGATGGTACTACTGGTGAAGGTGGTGACGTAACAAAGTTATTAGGTACTGCAATTACTATTGGTGATGGAACGGCAGGTACTGATATTGTTGTTACGTTTGATGGTGAAAGTAATGATGGTGTTCTTACGTGGATGGAAGACGAAGATCATTTTAAGTTTAGTGATGATGTAGTAATTGATGGAACTAAACGACTATACTTTAATGATGAAGGTGGTGAATATATACATGGTGATGGCACAGATTTAAACATTGTATCTGGTGCAGATATTAATATTCCTGCTAATATAGGTCTTACATTTGGAGATGATGGGGAGAAAATAGAAGGCGATGGAACTGATCTCACGATTTCAGGTAATAATATCAATCTCACTGCTACTGCCGATGTTAATATTCCTAGTGGAGTGGGTAACACTTTAGCTACAGCGG
>CAZEKE010000092.1:0-9125 GCA_964512815.1 uncultured Acidiferrobacteraceae bacterium | reverse complement strand
GATATTTCTTGATGCGGGCGGGAAGCAGTTCGGCTATGTTCCCTGCCTGAATGACCGTTCTGATCATATTGCAGCGCTAGCAAGCCTGCTTGAGAAAGAAACGGCCGCTTGGCTGTGAACCTTAGGGCTGGGTAAATTTTTCTGTTTGTCGCCCGACATTGAAACACGCTTGGCTGAAACGCGGGACAGGTACAAGCAGGTTCATCGGCCAGAGCGCAGGGACTGGATCACACTGTCGGTCTGGGGCCGGACCTTAGTCCACAGAAAAAACGATTCAGCCGCCTGCTCAACCAACATGCCGAGTCCATCGGCGGCATGAGAAACACCACATGACCTGGCCCAGAGCATGAACGGCGTTGGCTGACTGCCGTACAACATGTCGTATGCCATTGCCCCTTCGGAAAATATCGTTTCCGGCAAACCTGGTACCTGGCCCGACAAACCGGCTGATGTTGCATTGATGACAACATCAAAGCGCTGGTCCTCAACCTGTCCCGGTGCCAGAACCTGGACAGATCCGACCTGCTGAACGTCTGCCGCCAGCCTTCGGGCTCGTTCCACCGTACGGTTGGTAATCACCAGTGCTGCCAAACCTGCACCTAACAGAGGCTGAACGACGCCTCTGGCGGCTCCGCCGGCACCGACCAAAAGCGCGCGTCGGCCCTTGAGCTGAATCCCCATGTTGTCCTGGATGTCCGAAATCAAGCCAACCCCGTCAGTGTTATCACCAAAGATCGTGCCATCATCAGAAAACAAAAATGTATTGACTGCAGCCGCAATCCTGGCCCGGTCGCTCAAATCATCGCTGAGTGCTCGTGCTTCTTCCTTGAACGGTAAAGTCACGTTCAGCCCTTTAAGGCCACCGGCCTGCAGGTTGCGTATGCCCTGAACAAACCCACCCCGGTCGAGTTGAATAGCGTCGTATTCAATCTTCAACCCGCACTGTGCAGCGAACGCACGATGAATTTGAGGCGACTTGCTGTGCGCTACTGGATGTCCGACCACTGCAAACCGTTGGTGGGGCCTTTCAAATTCAAAAAGATCTTTCATTTGGCGGCTTCAGGCCCGACGGCGTGTTAACGAAGCCGGGTGACACTGGTTGTAATCCAACGGCATAATTGTGCCATTGGTCCATTTGGGTGTATCCGATACTATTCCCCGTTTATACCGGTGTAAATCAATCAAACCCCGCTAAGGTCATGGAACGAAAAACCCAACGGGTCCAAGTCGTGGATTCCCACACCGGTGGTGAGCCCACCCGAATTATCATATCAGGTGGCCCTGATCTGGGGAGCGGGGACATGGCCAGTCGAAGAAAGATATTCCAGAAAAAATTCGACGGCTTTCGCTCAGCAGTGGTCAACGAACCTCGTGGCAGTGACGTCTGGGTGGGCGGCATCCTATGCGAACCGGTCGGGCCGGAATCGGCCGCAGGCATTGTCTTCTTCAACAATGTCGGAGTGCTCAATATGTGTGGCCACGGCACCATCGGTCTGACGATTACGCTCGCCCATCTGGGCCGCATAGGACCCGGTCGTCATATCATAGAAACCCCGGTAGGCGAGGTCAGCGTGACGCTCCATGAGGACCATCGGGTAACCGTCACGAACGTGCCAAGCTACCGCTTACTTTCCAATATTGAACTCGATCTGGGCGAAGGCGGTACGGTTTGCGGTGATGTAGCATGGGGCGGAAACTGGTTCTTCCTGGTTGGTGATCACAACGAAGACGTGCGCTTTGAAAACATCGACCGACTGACCCGCATCGCTCTCAAGATACGGCATGCACTGGACCAACGCGGAATAACCGGCGAAGCCGGTCAACAGATTGACCACGTGGAACTCTTCGGGCCTGCCGGTGACGGTACTGACAGCAGAAATTTTGTTCTGTGCCCGGGTGGAGCTTACGACCGTTCACCGTGCGGCACCGGTACCAGCGCCAAGCTGGCATGTCTGATGGCAGACGGCAAAATTAAAGCCGGACAAACCTGGCGTCAGGAAAGCATCGTCGGCAGTATTTTCGAGGTACAAGGTCAGTGGCAGGGTGACAGGGTCATTCCAACGATAACGGGCAGCGCCTTTGTCAACGCGGAATCCACTCTTATTCTCAATCCTTCCGATCCTTTCTGCATGGGCATAGGTTGATGACACGATCGGGACGTTCCGTCCTGGTTGTGGGTGCCGGTGTAATCGGCACGGCTTGTGCTCATTATCTGGCTGAGAGCGGTCGACGGGTGACACTGCTCGACCGCAGCACCGTCGGTGGTGAAGCATCTCATGGCAACTGCGGATGTATCTGCCCCAGCCACCTGCTACCCCTTGCGGAACCTGGGATCATCGGCCGTGCCCTGGCTGGCCTGGTCAGTCGCAACACCCCATTCTTTGTTGCACCGCGGCTCGATTTGAGCCTGTGGCAATGGCTGCTGCATTTTGCAGGCAACTGTCGTGAAAAACAGATGATCCAGACCGGCCACTACGCACTTGCACTGCTGCAGCAGTCGCGATTCCTGTACGACGAATTGATCAAGAAATACCAGCTGAAGTGTGACTGGGAAACCAAAGGTGCTTTGTATGTCTGCAAGCAGTGGCAAACATTCAAGGCGCTCAGCGCAAAGAGCGAGCTGCTGCGGTCAGAATTCGGTATGCAAGCACAAAGACTGGTCGATCAGCAATTGACCGAATTGGAACCTACACTGCGGCAAGGGCTCGCAGGCGCGTGGTACTTTCCTGGCGATGCGCACCTCAGACCGGATCGTCTACTTCGAAGCTGGAGAGAATCCCTGGTTCAGCGCGGTGTCACGGTGCGGGAACAGACCGAAGTTTGTGCACTTTCCCAACGGGAGGGGCGTGTCCGTGCGGTCATCACCGACCGTGGCGAGATTCCTGCCGAGCAGTTTGTCTTCGCGACCGGGGCCATGACCCCGTCCCTCGCTGGCGATCTGGGATGGCGGGCCCCCATACAGCCCGCCAAAGGTTACTCGCTGACCATGCCAAGACCGCAAACCTGTCCCCAACGGGCTTTACATTTTGTTGATTACGGCGTGGTTGCCACGCCCTGGCGGAGCGGCTATCGGCTCGGATCGATTCTCGAGTTTTCTGGTTACAACCGGCACGTTGACCCACGCCGGGTCGCTCTGCTCAGAGAGGGTGCAAACCAGTACCTGGCTGAACCATGCACTGAGATCGCCGAGGAAACCTGGGTCGGCTGGAGATCCATGACCCCGGACGGTCTACCACGCGTAGGTCCCTGTCCGGCGGCATCCAATGTCTATGTTGCTGCCGGCCACAACATGCTGGGAATGTCCATGGCACCGGCCACCGGCCAGATGATCGCCCAAATGCTCAATGACCAGCCCCCTTCGATCGACCCCGAGCCGTACCGACCGGCTGCCTGAGGCGAAGTTGCAAGCTAAAGTTCGCTCGGCGGCGGCTGAATTCATCCACCGGAGTCTGGCGACAGGATGACCGATCGGGCGAGCACCTTCCGCAATGCAGTCACCACCCTGCCGGAACCACTGCGGCCTCTGGCTGAGTGTCATCTGTATCAACTCGCCGAACGAAACCCTGTCGCATTTGAATCGACTGCCAGCGGGGATGTGAATCCACGTTTGCTCACGCTGCTGGCGCGAGTTGTTGCCAGCAGCGATTTTGTCGCCAGAGTCCTGGCCAGTGGTCCTGATTTCCTGGATGAAATTCTCGCAACAAGCGGTCTACCCCCAGCTCGAAAAACGGGCGAGATTCGCCATTCGGTCGAGCAGGCCAGCCGTCTGGCGGCAGACCGGGAAAGCCTGGGGCGGGCGCTTCGCACCCTTCGCCAGAAAGAAATCGCTCGCGTCGGCTGGCGCGACCTGATTGGCGCGGCACCGCTGGAAGAAGTGGTAGCGACCCTGTCAGAGCTTGCTGATGCCGCAATCGGTGCAGCACTTCACTGTGCGCATCGCGAGGTCGCTGAGCGCCACGGCGAACCACTCGGAGATGACAGCGGTCTACCGATTCGAATGACAGTGCTGGGACTGGGGAAACTGGGTGGCCGGGAACTCAATCTGTCCTCGGATGTCGACCTCATTTTCATCTACCCTGAATCGGGTGAAACCAACGGCGAGCGCAGGATAAGCAACCAAGCGTTCTTTACCCGTGTCGCGCAGGTTCTCATCGACCTCCTCGAGGCACCTACACCAGAGGGCATCGTTTTCCGAACGGATATGCGGCTCAGACCCAATGGTAGCAGCGGACCACTGACACTGTCCTTTGACGCCATGGATCACTATTACCTCACCCATGGCCGCGAATGGGAACGTTATGCCCTGATCAAGGCAAGACCCGTGGCGGGCGACCTAGAAGGCGGGAAAAGGCTGCTGGATCAATTGCGACCGTTTATCTACCGAAAGTATCTGGATTTCGGCGCTATTGAAGCCATTCGATCGATGAAAGAATTGATCGAACGCCAGCTCAAGCAGAAAAATATCGAGGGAAACATCAAGCTGGGTCGTGGAGGAATCCGCGAAATTGAGTTTATCGTGCAGAGCCATCAACTGATCTACGGGGGGCGCAACCGCAACCTGCAGACACCGAGTTTCTGGTGCGCATTAGACGAACTGCAGTCACTCGGCATCCTCGACAGCGGCCGCTGCGAGGCGCTGCACGATACCTATGATTATCTGAGGCGGCTGGAACACCGCCTTCAGGTCCTCGATGACCAGCAGACCCACACCCTGCCGGACAATCCAATCGCCCTAGAGCGCATCGCATGGGCACTGGGTCTCGACTCCAACGACCTGCTCCTGGAACAGTTGCCGGTCATCATGGACAGGGTTCATAACCAGTTCGTCGACGTCTTCAGCCAGGAAGATGCCCCTGCCGTTGGCGACCCAGATGATTTCCTGGTCGATCTGTGGCAGGACACCCTCCCCGTTGACGACGCTTCCGAAAAGCTTTCGCAGTTGGGTTTTCGCGAACCGGAACGGGTCCTCAGACTGCTTGACGATGTTCGCCAGAGCCGGTTCTACACCACCTTCTCGCGTGAAGGTCGGGAACGAATGGATCGCCTCATGCCGCTAGCGTTGAGGGTGTGCGGTACCACGGCGAGTCCCGAGATCTCCTTGGCTCGTTTTGTCTCGGTCATTGAGGCCATTGGTCGCCGGTCCGCTTATCTGTCCCTGTTGGCTGAGAACCCTCTGGCTCTGCAACAACTGGTTCAACTCATCACCGCATCAAGCTGGATCGGCAACTGGATCGGTCAGCATCCGGTGATTCTGGACGAGCTTCTCGATCCCATCACCGGATTCCAGACCCAAGTCCCCGCCGACATCATGTCCGAGTTGGCGGAGAAACTGGCTGGAATTCAGCAAACCGATCTCGAGGCTGTTATGGACTTATTCAGAGAATACCGCTGGGGCTACAGCCTCCGGGTCGGCGCCGCCGATATTGCCGGTCTGCTCGATGTGAATACGGTATCACACGCGCTGAGTGGTCTGGCAGAAGCGGTTGTCGAGCGGGCTTTGGACTCAGCACGAAGCAGCTTGACTCTTGATCCGCCCAAGGAAAGCCTTTCCAGGTTCGGGGTGGTCGCCTACGGAAAACTTGGCAGCCAGGAACTCGGGTACAACTCTGACTTGGACATCATTTTTGTTTACGATGAACCATCCGACAAAAACACAGCAACGACAGCAGAATGGCGCCATTATCATGCCCGCCTGGTCAAGCGATTTGTTCACATACTGACGACACGGACCCGCGCCGGAAATCTCTATGAGGTCGACCTGCGACTGCGTCCCAGCGGCCGGTCAGGCGCCGTGGTAACGCCGCTTCATGCTTTTGAACACTATTTGCAGTCTTTCGCGAGAACTTGGGAGCATCAGGCACTGGTGCGGGCACGCATGATCAGCGGCAATGACCGGCTGACCCGACGCTTTGAAGATGTCAGAGCAAAAATTTTACGGCAACCGCGGGATCCTGACGCGCTCGCGCAAGCCGTGATCGATATGCGCAGACGAACGATCGACAGCAACTGCCGCAGTACGGCAGAACGCTTTGACCTTAAGCTGGACAAGGGCGGACTTGTAGATATTGAATTCCTGGTTCAGTTCTGGGTGCTACGGTGGGCTGCGGCCTATCCTGTACTCATTGAACCCCGCGACAACCGCTCGATCACCATGAAGCTGATCGACCTGGGCTGCCTCGACCCCGACACGGGTAAACGATTGATCCAGATTCTGGACCGTTACCTCACGACCGAGAACCGCCTGAAGTTGGAGGAAAAAGTACCCCTTATCGCACAGTCGGATCTCGTCGGAGAGAGAAACTGGATTCAAACTCTCTGGCAGGCGCAGCTGGGATTTCATCAGAAACAACCGGGTTCGACCCCAGTGGGTGCCGCATGACGCGCCGAGTTTCCGACCTTGATACGTTACAATCCGCGCCCCCTGCGAATGCCTGAATCTGAATGAAGACACGACACCATATTGCGATCGTGATCGGCTCTTTCCACCGCGCCGAATGCGAAACTATGCTGTCGGAGGCACTCAGCACGGCGGCCGAATATGATCTGGAAACCATCGAGGAGGTCTGGGTACCGGGAACAATGGAAAAACCGCTGGCCGTCAAGCGGCTGCTGCTGCGTCAGGAGATTGACGGGGTGGTGGTCCTGGGGATAGTCGAGCGGGGCGACACAGCACACGGTCTCGTTATGGCGCAGGCAGTGATCAAGGCAATTGTGGAACTGCAGCTGGAGACGATGAAACCGGTAGGAGTCGGGTTACTGGGCCCGGAGATCCTGCCGGATCAGATTCCCTCCCGGCTTCGCCCTTACGCCCGGCACGCCGTTCTGGCGGTAAGCGCGATGCTGTGCGCATGACTGTCTGGCAAGATCAGGCGCTGGATCATCGGTTGACAGCGCAGGCGATCTGGACTAATTAGTCCGCCTTGCGAATGTAAACCGGCAAGTTAAGGGAATTCGATGTCATTTGAAGACCGCGACGGCGTCATCTGGATCGACGGGGAACTGGTGCCCTGGCGTGATGCGAAGGTACACGTTCTGACCCATTCACTGCACTACGGACTTGGTGTGTTTGAAGGTGTTCGTGCCTATGAGACCGAACAGGGTACGGCCATCTTCCGGCTTCAGGATCACACCGAACGCTTCTACCGCTCCGGACACATTCTAGGCATGAAAATTCCTTATAACGAAGAAGTGCTCAATGAAGCCCAGAAAACCGTGATCAGGGAGAACGGCCTGAGCAGCGCTTATATCCGGCCGCTTGCCTATTACGGTTCCGAGGGAATGGGTATACGGGCCGACATGCTCAAAACCCACGTTGCCATCGCCACTTGGGAATGGGGGGCTTATCTGGGTGACGACGGTCTGAAAAACGGCATCAAGGTACGGACGTCATCCCTCACCAGACACCATGTCAACATCACAATGTGCCGCGCAAAAGCCTGCGGCAACTACATCAATTCAATCCTGGCCCTGCAGGAAGCGGTTTCCGCTGGCGCAGACGAGGCGCTGATGCTGGATAACGAAGGCTACGTCATGGAAGGTACTGGCGAGAACATCTTCATCGTGCGCGACGGCAAGATCTACACACCGGATCTGACCTCTGCGTTGGAAGGGATCACGCGTGCCACCGTAATTGAACTGATCAAGGATCTCGGGCTTGAACTTCAGGAAAAAAGAATCACCCGGGACGAAGTCTACGTCGCCGACGAGGCCTTCTTCACCGGCACTGCTGCCGAAGTCACACCCATTCGGGAACTCGATGACCGTGCTATTGGCAACGGCATGCGAGGGCCGGTTACAGAGCGGATCCAATCGCTGTTCTTCGACTGTGTATTCGGGCGCAATCAAGACCATGGCGACTGGCTGACGCCTGTCTAAAGCGGATCGCTGCTATGCCACTGCCCCATAAACCCGATCCCAAGAGCCGCTCAGGCAGCACAGCTGGTCACACATCCCCGGTTGAGACCCGAGAGATTGAGTCCGCTGACCTGCCTCTTTATTGTCCTAGGGATGACATGGCACTCTGGAATCATCATCCGCGGGTCTATCTCACTCTTGAAGATGACGAAGCTGTCTTGTGCCCTTACTGCGGTACGCGCTACGTTCTCAAAGCGCCCACCCCCTGACCGGAGGCCTTGCTCCGGTGCGGCCTATCTAAACCTGCACCGCCATGACCTTGAACCCCTGCAGAATCCTGGTGGTCGGCCCCACCTGGGTCGGGGACATGGTGATGGCACATTGTTTGTTTCGAATGCTGAAGTCCAGGCGGGCAGACCTCACCATCACCCTCACGGCACCACCGGTCACCGCCAAGATTGCCCATCGGATGGCGGAAATCGACGAGATTATAGAAACGCCTTTTCGCCACGGCCGCCTGCACCTGGCCGATCGCTTCAGAATCGGAGCTGCCCTGCGTAATCGCAAATTCGATCAAGCGATCGTCCTGCCAGGCTCGATCAAGGCAGCGCTGCTGCCGTTTTTCGCAAAGGTTCCCGTGCGTACCGGCTATCGCGGGGAGCCCCGATGGGGCCTAGTGAACGACAGCCGCGACCGACCCGTATCCAGGGAAGATCCCATGGCTGCACGCTTCGTCCAGCTGGGTCTGTCTGCCGACGCACCGCCCGTTTCCCACTACCCATACCCTCGCCTTGCCACCCACCCAAACGTCGCAGTCGAGATTCTCCACCGGCTCGGCCGGAATATCGGACCCTCGCCGGTTATCGCGATCTGCCCAGGGGCCGAATACGGTTCGGCGAAACGCTGGCCCGAACGTCACTTTGCCACCCTTGCAGACCACTATCTGAACCAGGGGTGGCAGGTCTGGCTGCTCGGTGGAGACGGCGACCGACAGACTGCACAGACCATTATGAAGAAGGTCTGCGAACCAGATCGGTGTGTCAACCTTGCGGGCCTTACCCGCATCGACGAGGCGATTGATCTTCTCGCCTATGCGAATGCGGTCGTCAGCAATGACTCCGGACTCATGCACGTTGCCGCAGCTTCCGGCACGCCCGTGGTCGGTATTTTCGGTGCTTCCAGCGAGTATCACACCCCTCCGCTGGGTGACCTGACATCCACTGTCTCACAACAGCTGTCCTGCCGGCCGTGTTTTTCAAGGCAGTGTCCGC
>CAZEKE010000091.1:0-2955 GCA_964512815.1 uncultured Acidiferrobacteraceae bacterium | reverse complement strand
AAGTTCAGCCGCATCTACACCGCCATGCTCGCCTTCGAGCCAGATGCCATCGGCACCGATCGGCCCAAAGGCATCGATCGCATCCGCGTGTACCAGCCCGCTGACGACGATTGCGTTCTCACCCGCGGCCAGTTTACGTTTGACTCGATTGGGCCTGAATTCCATGGTCTCCCCTCCTCTGGCTTGTGATGACCTGATGTATTGTGCGCGCACTCTCCAGCGCTTTACTGTACTGGCAGCCGCTCCATCCGATTCACGATAAGTTCATCGAAACTTTTTGGCAAGTCGATAAGGTTTCCGGCAGGCGATGATCCGGCCTAGCGCATCCGGTACGGATTCCGTGGAAGGTCATGCCCCTGTCCGGTCGGATTTGAGTAAAACACACAACGGTAGCGGTACCAGCGTCACCACAGCCATGGTACCAATCACGGCACCGATGCTGACCCAATCCGCCAGTAGGCCAAACACTATGGGCGCTGCCACCGCCGCTCCGCTACTGGTCGTATAGATCATCGCGAAGCCCCGTGACTGCCGGGCTTCGTCGACATAGCTGCTGACCGCGCCATAGGTAATTGACGATGAGCCCTGCAGCACCACCCCGAGCAGGGGGAGCAGCACGAATGTCGCCATAGCAGGTGCCAGGCAGACAGCCACCAAACCGGCGGCTGTCAGAATCTCGACCAGAAACAAGGACCGAATGACGCCCAGGCGGGCAGCGAGGTAGCCACAGCCGAACTTACCGCAAACACCACCGGCCAGAGTCGCCACAACTGCCAGCGCTGCAAGGGAAGGCGCCACCTGCTTCTCAAGCATCAGGAAGGCGACAAACACCAGGAATCCGTCCTGGACGGCGATATCGAAAAAGACAATGGCAGCAAGGCCGCCGAATCCTGCGCGATCCCGTATGCCCCAACCAACGCCGGACTGCCGGCTGTGCGCTGCGCCCGAATTTACTGCCTGGGATCGAACCGTCCGCAACACCAGCCACAACACACCCGCTGCAACGAGCGCCAGCACACCGAACCCAGCAACCAGGACCTGCCAGCCGAGCCCAAACCCGAGGCACAAGCTCGCAATTCCGGTAAACGCGAGTTTCCCAGAATCGCCGCTGGCATTGTAGGTCCCGAGAGCAATACGCTGGCCGGGTCCTGCAAACGCACCGCTGATGAGGGAAGAACACAGTGCGTGCTGAAACGCAGCACCACAACCAGCGATAAACAACGCCACAAGCACACCATGGTAATCGCCAGCAAAGGAGAGACTCACATAGCCGGTTCCGGCGCCGATGAGCCCGGTGACCAGCAGTCGGTTTTGCCCCACTCGCTCGGACAGGATTCCCGCCGGTATTTCCAGCAACCACATCAGGCCGCTGTGGACTGCGCGGATCATCCCAATCTGGGCGTAGCTGAGACCAAAGCTCTGCGCAAGGACGGGCAACAGCACATAGATCGTGGACGTCAAACCGTCCTGTATCCCGTGCACACCCGCGCACGACACCAGGATCCGCGTTCTGTACGACTTCATTGAACGGATTGTGCCTGTTAAGGACCGACACGGTCCAACAGGCCGGGCCGGGTTGATTTCCTTAGGTACCGGACACCGGCAGCACTTTCTTGAAACCCGATCTGGGGCTCGAATACACTCGAGAGCAATGACCCTTGAAATCAACCCGCTGGACGCTGCGCTTGGTGCGCAGGGCAGAGGCGTACACCTCGATTCGAAAGTCCCAACCGCCGACTTCGATCTCATTGCCGAGGCGTTGATTCATCACCATGTTCTGGTCTTTCCGGAACAGGATATCAGCGAAGCCGAACAGGTCGGTTTCAGCAGGAAGTTCGGGGAACTGGAAATCCATCCATCCGAGACCCACCGCTCCAGCATACAGCCCGAGATTTACCGCGTTGCGAACGTCGGTGAAGACGGCAGGATCTTTCCCGTCAAAAGCTATGATGCACGCTACCTGACGGGCACCCGTATCTGGCATACCGACAGTTCTTTTCGGTCCATCCCCAGTCTGGGCTCTATTCTTCGGGCAGTCGAGGTTCCGCCGGCAGGCGGCGAAACCCTGTTCTGCAATCTGCATGCAGTCTATGAAAAACTGCCGCCAGAACTGAAAGACATCACAGACCGGCACACGGCGATACACAGTTACGACTATATACAGACGCTTGTCTTCGGTGATCAGGCCAGAGGTTTCAGCCAGCAGGACGATCTGGTTCAGCAGCATCCGCTGACGAGATCGCATCCTGTCACCGCCCGCCGTTCACTCTATATCAGCCCCCACACCATTTCACAGGTCGTCGGGCTAGACGAAGCCGACAGCAGGGCGTTCCTGGATGAGGTGTACGGGTTCGCCAGCCAGGACCAGTTCGTATACCGGCATACCTGGACGCAAAACGATGTCGTGATGTGGGACAACCGCTGCACCATGCACGCGGTCACGCCTTATGTCTCCGCACGGCACCGACGGGTGTTGTTACGGACGACTGTCGCTGGAGATGGACCCGTTGCGCGGTAACCAGATCAGCTGAATCATGCAGAATGACATTCCCATTGTTGATGCCCACCACCACCTCTGGGACCTCAAACGGAACCATTACCCATTCCTCAGCAGCGAGCCCGATCCAGGCTTTTTTCTGGGTGACTACAGCCGGATAAGAGTCGATTATCTGCCCGACGACTATCGTCGCGATGCAAGCGGTCACAACATCGTCGCAACCGTTCACTGCGAAGCGGAATGGGACCGAAACGACCAGCTGGGCGAAACCCTTTGGCTGGAGGAAATCGCCGCATCCCATGGCATGCCTGATGCTGTTATCGGGCACGCCTGGTTTGACACTGCGAACGCCGAGGACGTGATCGCCCGGCAGGCTGCTCGCCCGATGGTCCGTAGCATACGCTCGAAACCGAAGACCAGCAGCGCGCCCGGCGTCCTGGCACCTGACGTGCCCGGCA
>CAZEKE010000090.1:0-5195 GCA_964512815.1 uncultured Acidiferrobacteraceae bacterium | reverse complement strand
CATCGCATCTATATTGCCCCGGTTACTTCTCTCATCAATCCTGCGCCACGACATCTACAACGTTGCGTATGGCACATTCACACGAGTCCCTGAATTGCTCCAGGCTTTCAAGACAATCGCGCCCAGGTTTGAATACGAGTTGGTGGAGCCGTCATCGGCCGATGTCCATCGGGACCCTAACCGGCGGTATGCGCGCTGGAATGCCTACGATATAGGGCGGTTGAATGAAGAGTTCGGATGGCAGCCCCGACCCGTAGTGGAACAGCTGCGGACCTATTATGAGTGGGTTATGGAGGATCCTGACTTGCGCTGTCCGCCTCTACCAAAAGAGAGCGTTCTTTCCGTATGAGCACTCTGTAAGTGGGATACTGTTCAGTGGTCTGCCTAGAATAATCGCGTTGCTTTCCCCGTTTCAGGTAGATCCGCTGGGTAATGGAGACACAAAGGACAACCAAAGTGAATCCTCGATCGCTTTGACAACGCAGGAACAAAGGGAATAAAGATGCGACTCGATGGAAAGAATGCAGTTGTGACAGCCGCCGGAAGCGGCATAGGAAGAGCAATCGCACTGGGCTTCTCGCAGCAAGGCGCTAGGGTTGTCTGTGCAGATATTGATAAGGACTTGGCGGGAAACACTGCCGGGGTTATCCAAGACGAAGGTGGCGAAGCCATTCATGTCGAGGTTGATGTGGCTGTCAAGGAACAGGTCCACCGTTTATTCGATATTGCGGTCAGTACGTATCAACACATCGATATTCTGCTGTCCGGGCCCGGCATCTCAACCACGCGAGGTTTTCTCGACCTCCCGGAAGACGAATGGAACAGAGTTATCGACGTCAGCCTGAAAGGCATGTACCTGACCGGCCAGATGGCAGCTCTCCACATGGCCCAACGAGGCGGCGGTTCAATCATCAATATTTCCTCAATCTGTGATGAGGTGGCACAGGCCGGGTACCCTCACTACATTGCCGCAAAAGGTGGTGTCAAAATGCTTACCAAAGCGATGGCTTTGGATCTCATTGACAAAAATATAAGGGTCAACGCCTTGGCACCTGGAGCGGTGGAAACGGCCACTGGATTCTGGCACAAAGACGAGTTCTCACAACTACGAGAAAAAGTACGATCAAGAATCCCCATGGGCCGGCCTGCCCGTCCGGATGAAATGGTTGGCGCAGCTGTTTTCCTTGCGTCCAGTGAGGAGTCAAGTTATGTCACCGGGATATCGTTGCCAGTTGATGGCGGTTATCTTGCCTACTGAACAATAGCCGACAGTTAAAAATAGGCGCACTCGTTAATTCAGCATTTAAACTGAATTCATTCCTAAAGATGTATACCACACGCAGATGAACGCTCTTGAGATTCCTATCGTTGACTTGTGCCCTCTCTTTACGGGTAATCAAAAGGCGAAAGAGACCACTGCGAAAGAGATCGATTCCGCATTTCAGCAAGTCGGTTTTCTTTTGATCAGTGGTCATGGCGTCAGCCGGTCCAAGATTCAACAATGTGCCGACTCTGCGAAGGATTATTTCGATTTACCGATGGAAACCAAATTGAAGGTCAAGCAGCCTTCGATCGAGGTTATCCGGGGTTATATCCCCTTCAACTCGGGTGCCCTTGCATCGACCGAGGACGATTCGGCTGCGACCGCGCCCGACCTAAAAGAGAGCTTCAATGTGGGTCCTCTCAACCAGTTGTCCGAACCCAACCTTCAGTTCAAACCTCTTCGTGCCCCGAATTTGTGGCCTGATCAACTGCCTGAATTCAGGGAACACTGGGAGAATTGCTATCAAGCACTAGCAGCACTGGGCGAAACTATTCTAGGGGCCTGTGCCATAGCGCTGGGGCTCGAGGCCCATTGGTTCAAAAAACATACACCGGGGCATTTCAGCCTGCTTTCGGCACTCCATTACCCCAACCAACCAGACCTCCCCAAACCGGGTCAATTAAGGGCGGGCGCTCACACTGACTTCGACGTACTGACCATTTTGGGCACGGATACCGCGCCGGGCGGTCTGCAGATCAATTTGACTTCCGGAGACTGGCTGGATGTACCTGCCGTTCCAGACACGTTCGTCGTCAACGTCGGCGACCTGTTGGCCCGGTGGAGTAATGATCGCTGGAAATCGACCCTGCATCGCGTGGTAAATCCTCCACGCCAAGTGGCCTGGAACAGTCGCCGGCTCAGTCTTGGTTTCTTCCAGCAGGTCAATCCGAACACGATCATTGAAGCGCTGCCCGGCACAACGTCCCGCAACAATCCGGCCAAATATGCCCCCATCAGCGCCGGTGACCACCACAACGAGAAATTTCTACGACAAGCCAATGCAGCCAACCGTCTTGCCACCGCTTAGTAACGCTTATCTCCAAGTCTGTTTCTGTCAATGCTATTCTTGTGATACTTGCCTCTCCTCAGAGCAACGTCGAATCCAGTTCACATAATCACCCAACGCCTTCCCATGCGGTGTTGGATGCCATCCGAATTCTTCTTCCAGCCGGGCTGTCGAACGAACTCGCCACACGCCTCCCCGCATGCCCACAGCCTGAAAATAATCTGGTTTCGAATCACCTGATTCAATGACTCGAAAGTCTGGTACGGTTGTTCGGACTCCCGAGACCAGATCGTTTACCGTTGAATACCGACCATAACCAATGTTGTATGTTGAGTATTTCGGCTCAGCCGAGCTCAAAAGGTAAAGTATGGCCCTTGCGACGTCTGGAGCATAAACCCAGTCGTAAGACGCATCGAGGCAATTAACAGAATAATCTTTTTTCCCCGATGCTGCTGCATGAGCCAAGTGAAAGGGCAGCGGATGAACCGTTCGGGAAAGGGTATCCCGGTCCAGTGGTCCGTATACCGCGGAAGGCCGGACACACACATAGCTGAACCCGTAGAGTTCCGAATACCGTCTGACCAGCTGCTCACTGCTCGCCTTGCTGATATCGTAAAGCGCGGCCTGGGGTTCAAGTGGGGCGTCTTCATCGATCGCAGGCTCTGGACCCACTTGGGATAAACCCTTCTTTCCGTAACCGTAGACCCCAGAGCTCATATAGAGAAAACGCTTGAGGTTTTTCAGTTGTCGAACCCAGTCGAGCGCCGCAACAGTGCCCATCACGTTGATCCGTACGGTTCGTGACGGTGCCTGCCAATCGGGACTGCTTGAAGGGTCAGTCGATATGGGGCTGACAGCCGCACCATGTATTACCCTGGTTATCAGATTGGCATCAAACTCTTTCGACCAGGATTCAGGATCTAAAACGTCGGCAGAAACAAGTTGTATTCGTCGGGCTAATGGGCCGAAAAACACTTGGGCCTCCCAGTCCAGGCCTGATGTGTCGACTACCACGACACGGTTCTGTGAATTTTTTTCCAGCCATTGTTTGACCACATGACTCAACACAAAACCTGTACCACCTGTGATCAGCAAGGACATGATCGAAAACAGTAGATCAAGCTCGGCGCGAGACTAAAAACAACCGGACTATCTGTAACCGTGGGAGAAACTGGTTTCGGGTCTGGGCTGCTCAATGCCAGCCACTACAATTCGGTCCACAAACTCCTGACCAAAACAGACCAATCCCCGGATTCTCGAGCTTTCATGAATCGGATCTGCGTAGTACCACACTATATCCTCGTGCCACCGGCCATTGACCTCGGCATGGTAATAACGGGCCTTGCCCTTGTACGGGCATTGAGTCAATGACGGGCTCTCTTTCAGAAACCCGGTCGTGACGTCATCGAGCGGGAGGTAATAACGGGTGGGCAGACCCGTCTCAAAAAGAAACACACTCTTAGTACTATCGGCCACCATCTCACCTCCTAGAAAAACCTCGACCCGGCGGCTGCTCGGCAGGCAATCAATGCGCCGATAGGGGTCTCTTGCATGTACAAAGATTTCTTCATCTTCTTCATACCAGTGGTCGACCAATCCCCATTCAAAGCCGACGTAATCCGCAATATCAGGGCACTGTGGTATCGGGTCGGGATATCGCCACATGATGTTCTCAACCGAACGGTCAATCATCTCCAGAGAATAGTAGGTGGTGTCTCCCTTGTAAGGGCACATGGTCGATTTACCGTTGGCTATTAAATAATCCATTGCCACATCAGCAATCGGGAAATAATAGACTGGCAGATGATCTGATTCGTGGAGCAGCAGGCCCTCAACCGTATCTGCAATTATCTTGTCTCCCACCGCTACACGAAGCCGTTTGGGTGCTGGCATAGTAAAGACAACATATCCTGGTTCAAAATCGTATTGAACGACCTGGTCCAGGATAGGATAGTTCGGCCCACGACCGCGCATATGGGATTTACGCATCGATTCGTTCCTCTTGTTGGTGTTGACCCGGCTCAGTGCTTACCGTACCTGGGATTTGCTCACAGCCTGATCTAGATCAATATCAGTATCAATAAACCATCGGATGAGATCAACCAGTTCCACTGGATTCTGTAATTATTTGGACAAAGACCGGTGCGGCACAAGAGATGGCCTTGGATTCATCTGAGATCGGTTAATAGATTTTTCTGGCGGGCTTCTATACTCCATTCGAAAGACAGAAATGATTCAGCGATTGATCCTAGAATAACGGTCGGTCGCTTCTCGGATGAGCCGTTCACACCCTTCAGCTCAGTCGAACAATAATGAACTGGGGACAATAAAGTATGTCTGAATTTCTTCTTTACTGCTGGGAGGGCTATGAAGACCGGACTATCCTGGAAAGATTCGGTAAGCGTTACGGTTTAACAACCCGCTTCGAGAATTTAACATCGGATTCAGAAGCCGCATCAAGAGTCCTTAATGGCCGCTCGATAAACCCGTCGGTATTGAACATTAACAACCCATTCCCGAAAAAATGGCTGCATCCCAATAATCGTATTCTGGAACTCGACTGTGAGGCATTGAATACATGGAAGATAGGACTGCTACCGTGGACCCGACCACTGTGCGAGTGGGCACACAGCACTTCCGGGAAATTAATCGGTATCCCGCAGCGTTTTGGGCCCTTCAACTTTGTGATCAACACGCAACGGATCTCCCGTAGCGTCGCCGAAGATGAGGGCTTTCTCCTGTTCAATGACCCTTCATCGGCTCCTCGATACGGCGTTCTTGTTTTCCCCGAATTCAACGTTTTCCATATTGCCCTATCGGCAGGCCTGAATCCTTTTAAGCGCTTGTCGCTCGAGGAAAAAACAC
>CAZEKE010000089.1:0-15422 GCA_964512815.1 uncultured Acidiferrobacteraceae bacterium | reverse complement strand
GCATCTTCCTGCCTGCCGAGCTTCAAGAGCTCTCCGATTTCCCCGTCTATACCTGGGGAAATTGCGATCAGATCTTTGGCAATAGAATCAATTTTGTCTTTAGCAATTAGAATGTTCGTGCCCGAGTCTTCCGCCGTATAGGCCTCTGTCAAAAGACCGCAAATCGATCTGTAACCGCTGTTATTCCTGCACAGAAGAATTAACCGGCCCAACTCTTTACCGTTTACCCCACCAAGCTTTACATCAACTCCTAACAACGGTTTAACACCGTTTTTAAGACACGCCTGATAGAACTTAACGGCAGCGTAGAAATTGAGCGTGTCGGTAATTGCGACTGCCGGAATTCCTGCATTACTAGCACGTCTGGCTAACTCTTCAACACGGACAATTCCCTCACCAAGAGAATAGGCGGAGTGTATATCCAGATGGACGAAGGCGAGCGGATCGTTATTCAACTGGCGATGTCTCTGAGCTCATGGTTTTTCGCCAAGGATCTTCTTTACCGGCCCGAAGCTTCTACGATGGATCTTACATGGCCCCAATCTCTGCAGAGCCATAATATGAGCCTTTGTTGGATAACCCTTGTGCTGCCCGAACCCATAACCTGGAAACCTTGAGTCCATGCTGACCATAAACTCATCTCTTGCGACCTTAGCCAGGATCGAAGCAGCGGACACAACATGAACATCCCGATCTGCTTTTACGATAGCTTTGCCGGGTATGCCGACCTCCGGGAAATATGTGCCGTCGACAAACACGTAGTCCGGCCTGAGTGAAAGGCCTTGCAACGCGCGACGCATCGCCAGACCCGATGCATTAAAAACATTACACTTCTCAACTTCTGATACGGTAGCTGCGCCAATTGCCCAGGCGGAAGAGCGACTTCGGATCACTCTGGAAAGAACCTTCCGTCTGGATTCCGAGAGCAGTTTGGAGTCCTTTATTCCTTCTATAAGCAACCCCTCGGGGAACACCACGGCTGCTGCAACCAATGGTCCAGCCAAAGGACCACGGCCCACTTCGTCGACGCCGGCAATTAGATTAATCATCCCACCCGTGATTGAGCTATCCCTACCAGCTTCTCCGCTATAACAGCACAAGCATCATTTTTTAACACACCCCGAAGATCCCTGAAAGACTCTTCTATTCGAGTACGCTCAGAGCGCTCATCGAGCAAACGGTCAAGCTCTCCGCACAAAAGGTCCGGTCTTGCTCTGCCCTGAAGGAATTCCGGCACCATTGGCCTCGCTGTAAGGTGGTTAGGCATTGAAACCTGTTTGACTTTCGCAAACATTCTGGCCAATACATAAGACAGCCCAGACACCTTGTAGGCTACCACCATCGGCCTTGCCAGAAGTGCAGCCTCCAAAGCTGCAGTGCCAGAAGCAAGCAACACCAGGTCGCTACCGGCCATAGCCATTCGGGCATTACCCTGTATGCCTTGAATGTATTCCGGCCCAACTCCTCTCGGGCATATTTTTTCGAACTCTTTTCCTACTTGGTGGCTCGCATACGGCACTACAAAACGAATGCCCGGGCGAATCTGTGAAAGCCGCATTGCCGTATCGATGAACACCGGAGCGAGATGTCGTATCTCGGAAACCCTGCTCCCGGGCAGCAAAGCCACAAGCTCCCCCGTCACAGACACCCCCAGACGGGCCAGTTGGCGTTGCGCATCAACTTGATCGACTTCACCGATTTCGTCTGCAGCCGGGTGGCCCACAAAAGTAGCCGGCACACCGTGTGCGCGATAATAGGCTTCCTCAAATGGAAACAGAACCAGCATATGGTCAACAGCTTTTCGTATTCGATGAATTCTGTAGGACCTCCAGGCCCATACCGTCGGACTGACGAGGTGCACTACAGGTATGCCGAATCTCCTCAGCCGCCTTTCGAGTACTAGATTGAAATCAGGTATGTCAATGCCTAAAAATATATCTGGAGGGTCTGCGGTAAATCGACGATAAAGCGCCCTACGAATGTAAAGAGCCTTCCTAATCTTTCCCATGAATCCATCCACTCCCATGAGAGAGATATCATCCATGGCATAAAGAGAATCGAGGCCGGCAGCGGTCATATTTGCCCCACCAACACCGGAGACCTTGAGTTGTGGGATCCGCTCCTGAAGAGCTTTCAGGATACCTCCACCCAGCTGGTCCCCAGATGTCTCACCAGAAACCACCGCTATGTGCACTCGCTATTGCCTTTTCGGATGCAAGGTTAGCGTATTATCCCGCGCTGTGACGATTCTACGAAGGAGATTAACTTCTCTATTTCCGGTTGATCTGAAGCCAGCAACCGCAATTCTTGCAATGCAGTATGCAGATCATTACTGGAACGATAAAGACAGCGATAGGCTTTCTTGAGAGCCACAATAGACAACTCAGAAAACCCGCGGCGACGTAAGCCCTTGGTATTAATACCATAGGGTTCTGCTGCATTACCCGTAGCCACGACATAAGGCGGCACGTCCTTCAGGCAGACAGCACCTATGCCTGTGATTGAATGTTCTCCAATTCTGCAGAATTGATGCACTAGGGTAAACCCGCCGAGTATCGCGAAATCACCGACACTCACATGGCCCGCCAAACTCGCCCCATTTGCAAAAATTGTCCCATCCCCAAGAACACTGTCGTGCGCTATATGGACATAGGCCATCAGAAAATTATCGTTACCGATCCGCGTAACCCCGGTACCTGCAGGAGAACCCCGATTAAGAGTCACGTACTCACGTATGACATTGCGATCACCAATCGACAAACGAGTATCTTCATTTCTATATCCGGCATATTGTGGAGCGTCACCGATAGAGGCGAACTGATAAACTCTGTTTCCTGATCCGATTTGAGTGCCGCTCTTGATTACGACATGGGGCCCGACATCAGTATCATCGCCCAACACAACATCGTCTTCAACGATGGAATAAGGACCGATTGACACGTTGCGACCGACGATTGCGCCAGAGTGCACCAGCGCGGTGTGATGAATCACCGCAACTCTCTGTGGGTAAAGAGAACCTCAGAAGAACAGGCCATTTCACCATTGACACAGATTCGGCCACGACAGCGCCACAGGCCTTTTTTTCTGCCAATCAGTTCTACAGTGATGTCCATCTGATCACCCGGTTCTACTATCCGCTTAAACCGGGCTTTGTCGACACCTGCAAAAAGATACAGGTTCTTACTGTCAGCCCGTGCATCAAGTATAAGGCTCGCGAGCACTGCCGACGCCTGGGCGATACATTCGATCATTAGAACACCTGGGAACACCGGTTTATGTTCGAAATGACCCTGAAAAAACGGTTCATTAGCGGTCACATTTTTGATGGCCTTCAAACTGACGCCTTCCTCAACATGAACCACCCTGTCGAGAAGAAGAAACGGATATCGGTGCGGAAGCACCTCTTTAATTTGATTGATGTCCAGAACAGTCACCGCTCTACCTAAACCTCACTTGATCAGTGAATCAGTTTAATTCACTCACTTTGCAGTCGTTCAAGCACCCGCTCTGTGAGATTGATGCGTTCACTGATAAAGACCGCCTGTTCCACTATCAAATCGAATCCATCTTCTTTTGCAATTTCCACGATCGTTTCTCGAACCAATCTTTGCAGCTTCCCAAGCTCCTCGTTTCGCCGGAGGTTGTAGTCCTCGCGAGCTTCCGCTTGCTCGCGTTTTAATTTACGATTGAGTGTATCTATCTCACGTTGTTTTTTCTGGATATCTGCATTCTGCATGACCAGGCGGTTTTTCTCGAGATCCCTCTCCATTGCAAGTATTTTTTCTCTAAGATCTATCAGCACTTTGTCACGCGGGCCAAATTCTTTCTCAAGTAGTCGCAGCGCTCTTTCCCCTTGTGGCGAAAGTTCCAGTAGTCGAACTGGGTCAACGAATCCAATCTTGATCTCGTCAGAAAACGCAGGTTGCTGGAACAAAAACAGCAGTAAAGCTCCAGCCACTAACCGAAATTTCTGCTTCATTTCAAATCACCCTGTATGTTGTGCATTTCAGCGAAATAGCGCGCCCAGGGTAAATTGCAGTTTTTCCAAATCATCACCAGCCTCATCATTGAACGGCATTGCATAAGACAGGGATAAGGGCCCCACAGGTGAGAACCAGTTAAAGCTGATACCGGCACCATAGCGAAGGTCCTCAAAGTCGAAACTTTCATCTCTACCGAAAACCTGCCCGGCATCCAAGAAAACGCTGAACCTCTGATCCCGGGAATCTTTCATGCCTGGCACAGGAAATACCAGTTCAGTGCTGGCAATAATCCGTTTGGCACCACCTAAAGGATCGTTTGCCGAGTCGATGGAACGTGGACCCAATGAGCGCGAGTCGTATCCACGCACCGTACCTGCCCCCCCCGCATAGTAATTCTTGAAAAACGGTAACTCACTGGTATCGCCGTATCCTGCTCCGTAGCCCACGTTACCTTTGAAGCTTATGACCAAGCTATCCGTGACTGACCGGTACCAACGACCACGGAGCGTCAGCTTGTAATATTCAAGGTCGCTCCCCGGAAATGCAAACTCCGCTGAGGCGCGTCGCAGCTAGCCCTTGGCTGGAAAAAATATGCTGTCCCGCGTATCCCGGGTCACCCCTGCGGTCAGAGTAAAGTTATCACTTTCTGGAAAACGGTCGATAAATGAGGAATACTCCGACGGTGTGGACTCGGTCGCCTCAAGTTCTATCTGTTCAAAACCAGCCCGAATATGTAACGCGTTGTGCTCGCTGATGGGTATCCTCGACTTTGCGCCTACGCTGACTGTGTCTGATACATAGTCGGCACTGGTGGTATCTGCCGTATCAATATCTTCCAGTTCTGCAAATATCCCGAGACTTATACCATCTGGAGTGAAATAAGGATTGGTATAACCGATTTCATAGATCTTGTTGACATCAGAGTGGTCGATTTTGAACTTAACCTGTCTGCCTGAACCAAAAAGATTTTCTCGGTTGACTTCCGCCTGCAGAATCAGCCCGTCTGAACCGGAGTACCCGACACCAAACAGAAAATTGCCCGTAGCGCGTTCGGATACAGTGACGTTCACATCAACCTGATCGACGGTTCCAGGTACAGTTGCAATATCCATGTTGACGTCATCGAAATAACCCAGCCGCCTGACCCTCTCCTTAGAACGTCGAATGTCCGACGCTGAATATTCGGACCCTTCCAACTGCCGCATTTCCCGCCTGATCACTTCATCTCGGGTCGACGAATTTCCACGAATATTGATGCGCCGCACATAGACCAGCGGTCCGGGATCGACCAAGAAGGTGAAATTAACCGTTTTGTTTTCTTCGTCAGATTCAGGAATGGTATTGACATTAGCAAATGCGAATCCATCGTCGGCCAGAGAATCTTCCAGTTTGGTGCGGGTTTCGATGATGGTTTTTCTGGAAAAAGGGGTGCCAGACCGAGGCTTGTACTGCTCGAACAAACCTTCTCGCAGTATCCCCCCGACATCCTCGAGGTCAACCCGACCGATCCTGTAGAGATCACCCTCGACAATTGTGATCGTCAGAAATATATCCTGCTTATTCTGGCTTATCGTGACATCTGTCGAGGCAATCTCAAAAGTCATGTAACCCCTGTCCAGATAATGACTGCGAATCAACTCGAGGGATGCATTCAGTTTTTCTTTTGAATACTTACTCGACGAAGAAAGAAAACTCAGCCAGGAATCTTCTCCAAGCTCAAGAAGATCAAACAACTCGTCATCGTCATAGCTTTCGTTGCCGATAATCCGGAGATTGCGTATCTTTGCGACTCTGCCTTCATCGATTTGGAGATTGATTGAGACCCTGTTTCTTTCAAGCGGAGTCACCGTCGGAACCACCGTAGCCGAATAGCGTCCCTTCGAGAAATACCGCTCTCTTATTGTTTGAACCAGCCTTTCGAGGAGTGGCTGGTTAAAAATCTGGCCTTCCGAAAACCCAGTAGAGATCAGCGCCTCTTCAATGGCCTCATCCCGAACATCCTTGTTCCCGGAGAATTCAATCGAAGCTATAGATGGTCTTTCTGTGACAACAACCACGAGGACCTGGCCATCCTGCTTGAGTTCCACGTCATTGAAGAAACCTGTTGAAAACAGAATTTCTATGGAGTCTCGGGCAATCGTCTGATCAATACGGTCACCGACTTTGATTGGTAGATAATTGAAAACCGTACCTGCCTCAATTCGATGAATTCCCTCAACACGGATATCATTTACCGTGAAAGGCTCGAGCGCCCAGGCTTTGTAAGCCAGCAACAATGCAATGATGCTCACAATGGGCAAAAACAGAATTCGTGACCAAACAGTCATCTACACACTATCCAAACAGGTTCAGGACATCATTATAGAGCGCCAGTCCGATCAGCACAGCTATTATCCCGAATCCGATCTGCTGCCCCCAATACATTACTGTGTCCGACACCGGCGTACCCTTTATTGCTTCAATCAGAAAATAGACTAAGTGGCCACCGTCCAGTACTGGAACCGGAAGGAGGTTGAGGATTCCCAGACTGATACTGAGAATGGCCAGAAACATCAGAAATGGTACGAGACCGAATTCAGCCGAGGCCCCTGCATACTTTGCAATCGACAGCGGGCCACCAAGATTACGTGTTGGCTCCTCTCCGAAAATCATCATCACGATCATTTGTATGGTCAGTCGGCTCATAAACCAGGTATTTTCAACCGCCCGTAAAAAAGCCTCCGTAAACCCATACTTCACTACAACACCTTCACCAGAACCGGCAGGTGCAATACCCACTCGACCAATTCTCAATCCATTTTTGTCAACCGCCTCCGGCCTGACGTTGAATCCGAGCTCGGCTTCACCTCGACGAATCTCAAAGAAAACGTCCTGGCCAGCTCTAATGGACACCGACCTGACAACGTCCCGCCAACCGAGGATTTTTTGCCCATCTATTGCCAGTATCCGGTCTCTCGCCTGTAGTCCGGCTTTTGCCGCCGGGTGTTCGTGTATAACCTCCCCAATAACCGGTGGTATAAGAGGCAAAATTCCTACGATGCTCTCGAGCACAAAAGGCTCCATCCTTTCTGGAGCATATCGGCCAGTATCGATGGTGACGATCTTCCGATCCAGGTTAATCGTCGACAACTCCAACTCTACCGTGGCTCGTTGTCTGACTCGGTCCAGAAGATAATATCGGTGTTCACCCCAGCTCCTTACCTGCCGACCATCAATGGCTATCAGATTGTCACCTACTGCAATCCCGAGCGACTCTGCCGGACTGTTTGGTAGAACCTCCCCTACAACAGGCCGAATACCGTTTATCCCGATCCCGAAAACCAACCAGTAAAGAAAGACCGCCAAAAGGAAATTTGCCGCCGGCCCTGCAACGACCACGGCTGTGCGGACAGCCAGGTTCTGCCTGTTGAACGCTTGCCTGATCTGATTCTCAAGTAACTCACCTTCACGTTCGTCAACAAACTTGACGTAGCCTCCCAGCGGCAGAATTCCGATGATGTATTCCGTACCACTTTTCTTAGAACGCCACTTGACCAGTGGGCGTCCAAACCCAATCGAAAACTTCAGTACACCGACGCCAAACAAACGACCGACGGCAAAATGGCCGAATTCATGGAAGGTTACCAATACAAAGACGGCGACGAAAAACCACATCGCATTCTGGATCACATCGAGTGTCATAGGTTTACTGCCTGCGTTGACAATACCGAAACCTTGCAACCAAGAAGTGACCGGGCAACTTCACGTGCCTTACGATCGACACTGAGGACACTTTCCAGGGTCGTCGATTGCTCAGGTTCTAAGCACTGCATGGTCTGATCCACTAGCGGGTAGATACCAGTAAACCGGATTCTCCCTTCACAGAAAGCCAATACGGCCTCTTCGTTTGCAGCATTAAGAACGGCTGGCGCAGTTCCTCCCGCTTCTGCTGCCTGCCGCGCTAGGGAAAGGCATGGATAGCGTTCTTCACTTGGTTCCATAAAAGTTAACTGCCCCATCTCGCAAATATCCAGGCTCCGGGTCCCGGAGGTGAGCCGATCGGGAAAGCCAAGTGCAGCAGCGATGGGAGTACGCATGTCCGGGTTGCCCATCTGTGTCAGGATAGAACCGTCTTTGTATTCGACCAGGCAGTGCACCAGAGACTGTGGATGAATGACAACATCGACGTCAGCCGGGTCTAACCCGAAGAGCACACAGGCTTCGATGATCTCTAGCCCCTTGTTCATCAGGGTCGCCGAATCAATTGATATCTTTCTGCCCATCGACCATTTTGGATGCGCCGCGGCCTGAGCAGGTGATACGTTGGACAACTCCGGAAGCGGTGTATTGAGAAATGGACCCCCAGATGCAGTCAACGTGATGCGCCGGATTCCAAATTTATTATTCAACACACGCGAGCCAAATAGCTTCCCAGACACACATAGTTGTTGAGCCTTTGGTGGTAGGCACTGGAAAACCGCATTATGTTCGCTGTCAACTGGCAGAATCTGTGCCCCGGACCGTTGTACAGCGTCCCCGATCGCTCCCCCCATCATGACCAATGGTTCCTTATTTGCAATCAGAACCCTCTTTCCGGCCTTGATTGCAGCCAAGGTAGATGCCAGACCAGCTGCACCAGAGATACCAGCGATCACCGTATCGGTCTGTTCGCGACTTACTATTTCACACAGGCCTTGTTCGCCCTCGAGTACGGTCAAGCCATTGGCAGTGTTCTTCAATAATCCTTTCAACTGTTCAGCTGAATCGGGTGCGACCACGGCCGTGTCGGGTTTATAACGCATGACCAGCTTGGATAGCAGTTCAACCTGCGAATAACCGGACAATGCCGAGATTTTGAAACGCTCCGGATGGCTGGCAATCACGCTCAACGCACTGTTGCCGATTGAGCCAGTAGCTCCTAAAACTGCAATGCTATCCATCATCTGATTCTAAATATGGTTTACAAAACACCCAGGGCAATAAGCCAAATGCCAAGAGTGGGCGCGGCCGGGAGCAGCCCGTCTATTCGGTCAAGCACACCACCATGCCCTGGCAACAGGGATCCACTGTCCTTCTGGCCAGCGTTTCGTTTGACGACACTCTCAACCAAATCTCCAACTGTCGACACCACCGACACAATAATCACCATGATCAACCAGATACCGGCGCTGGAAAAGGTGTCGGTTTGCAGAGTGTGCCATAAACCATAACACAGCATACCGCTGACTATCGATGCCAGAAGACCCCCTGCCGTACCTTCCAGTGTTTTACCGGGACTAATCGCTGGAGCAAGCTTACGCCGCCCCCAGTTCCTGCCCACAAAATATGCGCCTACGTCTGCTGACCAGACAATGATACAGAGCGTCAGCACCAGTAGCGGTCCGTCTTCCAAGCCGTGAATCACCGTGAGCACGGCCGGGCCAGGCACGATCACGCCTACACCAAGCGCATAGCCTGCAGTAAACGAAGGTATCGTAGCCTTCTTGATTCCAACAAGAACTGCTCCGAACAGTAAACACCAGACCACCAGAGCGCTAGCCACGACATATGGCCACAGTGGTCTGATCAATCCGGCACTAAGTACCAGTATGATGATGACGAGTGAATAAGTCAGTCGAATGACTGTCGCCGATCGACCACCATCAAGGGCGATCCATTCCCACGCCGCAAGTGAGGCGATAGCAGCTACTAGACAGGCAAAACCAGTTGTGGGCAGAAACAGGATCAGGGGCACGATTGGCACTGCCAGCGCCAGCGCCGTCAATACCCGAGTGCGTGTCACACTGTTCGCCTTTGCCCTGTCTTGATTTCAGTTCCGCTGTGCGAGAACCAGACACGGTGTAAATTGAACGTCACACCAGACCCTAATCGGGTGCCCTTGATGAGGATCTGTCGATGCCAACACCCGCATGCTGGATCTGTTCTCGCGTTCGTCCGAATCGCCGATTTCTCGCCCGGAAGGCATCGATAGCCCTGTCAAAACAATCGTCGTCAAAATCAGGCCATAGCGTATCCGTAAAATACAACTCACTGTACGCTGCCTGCCAAAGCAAAAAGTTGCTTATTCTGACTTCACCTCCTGTGCGGATCACCAGATCTGGATCGGCTGTTGGGTACAGGCTGGTCAGCTCTGACAAAACGTCTTCAGTTATCTCTTCGGGAACCAACTTACCGTCCACGGCCATTTTTGCAGCTCGACGACAAGCTGAAACGATATCCCAACGCCCCCCATAGTTTACCGCGATGACGACTTCAAGTGCTTGATTATTAGAGGTTAATTTCTCTGTATGTTCGATGAGGCTTTGCATTCTGGCGCCAAAGGGCGTGAGATCCCCAATGACCCGTAGCCTGACATTATTTTCCTTCAGGCTTTGCGCCTCTTTGGTCAGGCTTGTGAACAGTAATTTTCTCAGGGCCTGTACTTCGGTTTTTGGTCGTTGCCAGTTTTCACTACTAAAAGCAAACAGCGTCAACACTGAAATCCCATGCTCACCGCAGTACTTGATTGTTCTGCGAACTGCTTCGACGCCTTGCTTATGCCCTTGGACCCGAAGCTCCCCTCTCTCTTGAGCCCAACGACCATTGCCATCCATCACGATGGCAACATGATTGGGTATTGTAGCCTTGTTGAATTCCAACTTAGCCGAGACCATTGTTGAAACGCGCAGACTAGACTTTACCGACCACGGTAATCACGTTCAAAGAAAACATATTCACACTTCCATTAGATCTGCTTCCTTATCCTTTACCAATTCATCTACCCGCGCGGTGTACTTGTCAGTCAGTAATTGAATTTTCTCGAGTCCTTTTTTCTCGTCGTCTTCGCCAATCTCTTTTTCTTTGTTAAGTTCTCGAATATGGTTTCCGGCATCACGGCGAATGTTCCGAATCGCAATTTTACCGTTTTCACCCACCTGGCGGGCTATCTTAGTCATCTCTCGGCGCCTTTCTTCCGTAAGGGCTGGAATGGGGATTCTTATGATCTCTCCTGCTGTCACAGGATTGAGACCCAGGTCCGATTCCATTATTGCTTTTTCTATCTTAGGCACCATGCTTTTCTCCCAAGCCTGGACTGACAACGTGCGAGCATCGGAAACACTGACCGTGGCAGCCTGATTCAATGGAACATCTGAGCCATAATAATCTACGAGCACATGGTCTAGTAACGCTGTTGTCGCCCGACCGGTCCGAATTCTGGTCAACTCGCTTTTAACCGATTCGACACTTTTTTCCATGCGAGTGTCCGCATCTTTTCGAATATCATCAATCATTCACTCCTCCTTAACCGACTAGCACAGACTGAGAAACTGTGACGGTGGTCATTGCCAAAGTTTTGGGTCATCACTTGACACTGCTCTCGTTCTGTTGCCCGGGTGACCGGTACAGCAGCTAGATTAAGCCTATTCAAAGCGCCCATGTCAAAATTTCAGGGCTGAACAATCCCACGACTTCGGTCCACTGTCGCGGTATCGAAAGGCCCACTGGTTTTCTCGACCTTCCGAGCTACAGAGAAATTGGAGTTACGCAACAACAAATCTGCTTTTAGGTTCGGTACCGAATAAAACGATTTCCAGACCGATTAGCTGACGTATTCGACGTGATTCAGTAATTAAACAGCCGAACTATTCAAGCCGATAGATCGGCTACCTGGCTACTTTCATGCGCATTGAGTAGGCGCATAGGAGTCAAAGACGAATCAATCCTTACCAGCTTGGGCCATTACTTCTGAAACAAAATCCGTTTGTCGCTTTTCAAGTCCTTCGCCAACCTCGAAGCGAATCATTCTATTGACCCTGACCTTACCTGCATCGAGTAATTGCCCGACACTGATATCGGGATCCTTGACGTATGCTTGACCGAGGAGCGTATTCTCCTTCAAGTACTTTCTCACCTTTCCGTCTACCATACGCTCTACGATATCGTCAGGTTTGCCGCTATCGCGGGCTTGCGCCAGAAATATTGATTTCTCACGTTCTAGCACATCAGCTGGCATCTGGTCTTGAGATACACAAAGCGGCTTGCTGGCAGCTACATGCATTGCCACATCTCTTGCCAACTCTATTTTTTCACCTTCTACGGACACCAAAACGCCAATTCGTGTTCCGTGAAGATAACCGGCAACCAAACCGTTCTTTTCAACAATCCGTTCGAATCGGCGTATGGTAACGTTTTCGCCAACCTGACCGATAAGATTCTGTCGAGCAGACTCAATTGTACCTTCCCTCGATATCATTTGAGACAGAGATTCGATGCTGTCGGGATCATGTTCATGCACACTCCGGGCGACGTCTAGAACGAATTCCTGGAAGGATTCGTCCTTCGCAACAAAGTCTGTCTCACAGTTCACTTCCACAACCACTCCACAACGCCCCTCTCCGTCCACCAACTGGCCAATAACGCCTTCGGCTGCGATACGACCGGCTTTTCTTTCTGCACTTGCTGCCCCAATCTCCCGTAACAACTCGACAGCTCTTTCAATATCTCCATCTGTCTCGGTCAATGCCTTTTTGCAGGCCATCATCCCCGCTGCCGTTCGATCGCGCAGTTCTTTTACCAATCCTGCTGAAATCGCCATTTAACCAACCCCTTTTTGAGTTACGACTATTCTGCTCACTGTTGCTGGGCCACTTCACCCTTTTCTACTGTTGGCTTGGTTTCATTTTCGACCTCTTTACTAGCCCCATCTCCGTCCAATTCAACTTCACCTTCCTCCGGCGACGATACTTCAACGTAATCATCTGCATCGCCTTCAATAACTTCAGGAAGTATGCTTCTCGACTCCAGTATCGCATCGGCAGCGTGAAACAAGTAGAGCCTAATAGCCCGAATGGCATCGTCATTTCCAGGAATAGGATAGTCGATAAGATCGGGTGAGCTGTTTGTATCTACGATTCCAACTACGGGAATGCCTAGTTTTCTCGCTTCAGCGACAGCAATTTTTTCATGATTGACATCAATTACAAATGCACAATCGGGAAGAACCTTCATGTCCCGGATCCCAGAAAGACTTCTATCAAGTTTCTTGCGTTCACGATCAAGCGTCAGCCCTTCTTTTTTTGTCAGTCGTGCGATAGCCCCGCTTTCGTACATCTCGTCGAGCTCTACCAGACGAGATATTGAGTTTTTCACGGTCTTGAAGTTGGTCAGCATACCGCCGAGCCAACGATGATTGACATAAGGGCACCTGCAACGAAGAGCTTGCTCTTTGACCAGTTTGCTGGCCTGCCGTTTTGTTCCCACAAATAAAATTGTGCCCTTGGCTGCGGTAATACTGCCCAGGAAGTTTAAAGCCTCCTGAAACAGGGGAAGCGCCTTGTCCAAGTCAATGATGTGAATTTTGTTGCGACTGCCAAAAATGTAAGGACTCATTTTCGGCGACCAGTACCGGGTTTGATGCCCAAAGTGGACACCAGCCTCAAGCATCTGGCGCATAGTAATATCTGCCATGTTGTCTCCTTCGGGTTGTTGCCCGGTGTGGATGTCTTTCGCCAACCCAGTTTCCAGATTGGAAACCGGGCACCCGGGCGCTTGACAAGCAGACCACACCTGAATTTTCGGGCCGCGATTGTAGCTGAATATGCGCCTCGCCACCAGTCCAATGACCTACGAGGCTCTGTAAGGCGAAACTATCTGGTTTCCTCCGTACCACAGGGAGGTGACGGCCGCCGTGTATAGGAAAACATTCACTTGATCGTGTAGGATTCGCGTTCGATCGAAGCCAGGTCTACTTTCATGCCACCAACCATAAAAGACAGTGCCGCTCTCCAGAAAATGCGAACTTCCGGACGTCTCACCCGGGAGGTCCTGGAGATGATCACGCCTTACGTTGTAGTTGGAGTGACTACGGGAGAGCTCGACCAGATCTGTCATGACTACATCGTTGACCAACTGGATGCGGTGCCTGCTCCTCTGAACTACCGGGGCTTCCCAAAGTCGATCTGCACCAGTGTCAACCACGTTGTCTGTCATGGTATTCCAGGTAACAAGCGATTAAAAAGCGGCGATATCGTCAATATTGATATCACTGTAATCAAAGACGGTTATCATGGCGATGCCAGCCGGATGTTCTCTGTCGGGGACCCTCCCATTAGAGCCAAACGATTAATCCAGATAACGAAGGAATGTCTAGAAATTGGTATTGAAATCGTTCGCCCGGGCACTCGCCTGGGTGATATTGGTGCCGCCATCCAGCAGCATGCGGAATCCCACGGTTTCTCTGTTGTCCGAGAATATTGCGGGCATGGAATCGGAGAGACTTTTCATGAAGACCCTCAAGTCCTTCATTATGGCTCGCCAGGTACTGGCCTTGAACTCATCCCCGGGATGACGTTTACGATCGAGCCAATGATCAATGCTGGAAAGAAAGAAACACGTCTGCTACCGGATGGGTGGACCGTCGTCACACGGGACCACAGTCTCAGCGCCCAATGGGAACACACGATTGCTGTCCTTGAGCAGGGCCACGAAGTTCTAACTGCTTAATCCGTCGATAAAGGAGCCAAGTTGTGCGCGTTCCTCTAAAACGCATTCTCGATCTACAAAAACTCGCCATACCGTCGAACCGCTGTCTGACTGTCGAGCACACCCATCTGCTACTCGACCAGGGCCGTCAATCGCTAAGAGCCTATCACGACAAAGGCGCACCGGCCCAAGAGATCGTAAGTGCGCATGCCTGGATGATGGACCAGATTCTAATAGCTGCCTGGAGTTCCTTCGTACCGTCAGCCGATCAAGAACGCTCAGTAGCTCTTATTGCGGTTGGTGGATATGGACGAGGGGAGTTGCAACCCGGTTCGGATATCGACCTGCTGGTCCTGTATCAACGAACTCCGGGACGCAAACAGAGGGAATTCACCGGCAACCTCATTCGATTCTTGTGGGACATCGGGCTCAATGTAGCTCACAGTGTCAGAACTCTTAAAGAGTGCACCACACAGTGTGCCCAGGACGTGACTGTGATGACCAACTTGATGGAATCCCGGTTTCTCTCGGGAAACCATAATCTGCTGATCCAACTGAGGTCACGCACTGACACTTCAAGGATGTGGACAGCCAATCAGTTCATCAAAGCAAAGCTGGATGAACAGACAAACAGACACCTCCGTTACAATGACACCGCTTACAATCTCGAACCTCACCTCATAGAGGGTCCTGGCGGCCTACGAGATATACACACCATGGAGTGGATAGCCCAGCGCTGTCTGAGTGTCGTCAGCCTGCGGAAGCTAATCCCACTGAACTACCTTACAGATGCAGAGCTAAGAGGGTTAATTCGAGGGAGGAATTTTCTCTGGAGATTACGCAACGCCCTGCATTTTCTTTCGGATAGGTCAGAAGACCGACTTCTCTTCGATTATCAGCGGGAACTTTCGGTGCAGTTTGGGTATACGGATTCCTCTAATCTGGCGGTCGAAAAGCTGATGAAACGCTATTACCGGACTGCCAGAGAAATCAGGCTGC
>CAZEKE010000088.1:0-5157 GCA_964512815.1 uncultured Acidiferrobacteraceae bacterium | reverse complement strand
AAGACACCGCCCGCCTGTGCCGCACAAGCCTGGGGTACCTTGAACCAGAAGGTCCAAGTGGGGACTGCTGCGGCGCCTCAAGGCTTTCCTGCGGTGCAACCACCGAGGACATGCACACTGGCGCCTGCAAGACCATCCCTGAGCAAAAATCTAGGTTCTAAGGGATTGGCAAACTCGTGCGAACACCGCAGGCGGTGTCGCATAAGATTCTAGCGGATTTAAGGTCAAAGAACCTAAAAAACTCAGAACAAAATCAGGCGCCAGACGTCTGACTGTTCACCACCGCCTGTTCGACACGTTCGGTCAGGCTCTGGAGACGAGCCGATAAGTCAGCTGAAGGATTACCGTTTCGGCGCAGTTGAAGCAATTCGTTGCTGAGGTTCAACGCTGTAATCACTGCGCAATGCTCGACACCCACCACCTTGCTCTGGGCCTGAACCACTCGTAGCTGTTTGTCCAGGTGAGCCGCTGCTTCGAGTAGATCGTCTTTCTCACTCTTCTTGCAGGCCACAGTGAATTCACGATCCATGATGACCACTTTAACGCCTTCTTTGCTCATCGGACTCCTCTACCTGTATCGCCTGTACCAATATCGCCGGGGCATTCTCATTCGGCTTCTCAACTTGCCTCGAGTCCTCGCAGGCGCTCGACGACCTTGTCGATCTTGCGTTTCGCTTCCCGGTGGCGATTAAGCAGTTCTTCCTTGCTCTCCGTCAGTTCGTTTTTCTCCAGGCTCAACTGCTGGTTCTCGGTCTGCAAGCGGCCACAGGTCTGGATCAGATCATCGATCTTCGCTGTCAGCACGTTCATCTGGTCATCCAGGTTTTTATTGTTTCTCCCGTCCATCCTCCACTCCTTGATCCTTTCGGGCAAACTCGGCGTTGCCACCAACCCCCTGTTGCTGGTCAAGATCATAGGCTGACTTTGATAACCGGTCAACGGCAGAAGGGTTTTTGGTTAGGGCCTTGATATAATTTGGTTCCGTCGGTATGAAGACCCGGTTATGGAAGGCCCGCTTATGGAAGACCCCATTCATCAGGATCTTGGAGAGGAATTTTACCTGCGTCTTCAGAAACTACTGGAAACGCAGAACATTTTGTTCGATCCGGCTGAGTTCCATGGTTGTCTCACGGGTCTAGCCTGCACCGGGCAGGATGAGCATTCCGTTTCCAGTTGGCAAAGGGTCATCGTCTCAGATCCAAACCAGGACCAAATCAACGAAACGCTGCACGATGCGATTACAGGTATGATGGCTTTGATTCACCGAGACTTGCGGTCCACTGGCTTTGAGTTTCGGATTCTGCTGCCCCCTGAATCTTCTGACCTTGTTAATCGCACCCAGGCGTTGGCCGACTGGTGCACTGGATTCTGTACTGGGTTCGCTTACGACGCGCTGATAGAACCTGATGAACTCGAACCCGATGCTGTGGAGGCCCTGACGGACATCGGCCAAATTGCCGGTGTTGAAGCGGGTCATGGAGATTCAGACGACCAGGAAAGAGACTTTTTCGAACTCGAGGAGTACATTCGCATCGGTGCGCAGCTTATCTATGAAGCGGTGCAGACAGACAGTTTGAATTCAGCCCCTCAAAGAGCGACATCTGGATCATGAGCAAACCTGGAACCTATGCGTAGCGCCGCCGTCACGTCATGGAGTTAATGGGTGACGGGGGTGCTGTCTTACCGACCGCGCCTGTCGCAAGGCGCAACGGTGATGTCGAGTATCTTTTCAGGCCGGACAGTGATTTTCATTACCTCACCGGATTCGCGGAACCAGAAGCCGTAATGGTGCTTGCACCGGGACGGACGCAGGGCGAATACATTATTTTTTGCCGTGAGCGCGATGCGGAAAAAGAAACCTGGCACGGCCGCCGGGCAGGGCTTGAAGGGGCAGTCGCCTCTTTTAAGGCCGATGATGCGTTTCCGATCGAGGATATCGACGACATCCTCCCCGGACTGCTTGAGAACCGACCCAAGGTCTACTGCGGTATGGGACGTTACCCCGAGTTCGACAGTCAGCTGATTCAGTGGTTCAACGACGTCAAGGCTAAGAAACGCTCGGGTATCAGTGCTCCTGGAGAGCTGGTCGACATCAGTCACATCCTACACGAGCTGCGGTTGATAAAGCGGGCTGATGAGATTCGCACCATGAAACGAGCTGCCAGTGTCTCGGCGGCTGCCCACTGCCGCGCCATGCGAGCCTGTAAACCCGGGATGACTGAGTACCAGATCGAGGCCGAGTTGGAATATGAGTTCCGCCGAGGCGGCGCCCATTCGCCAGCTTATCCATCCATCGTTGCCGGCGGTGCCAACGCCTGTATTCTGCATTACACTGAAAATCAGGATGAGCTGCGAGACGGCGATCTGCTGTTGATCGATGCCGGCGCAGAGATCGATTGTTACGCTGCCGATATTACCCGCACGTTTCCTGTCAACGGTCGCTACAGCGGTGAACAGCGCGCTGTCTACGATATCGTTCTTGAAGCCCAGGCGGCAGCTATCGCTGAAGTCAAACCTGGCCATAACTGGAACCGGCCCCACGAAGCCGCTGTGAGACGCCTCACTGAAGGCCTGACCAACATCGGGCTGCTCCAGGGAACGGTTGATGAATCAATAGAAAATAATGACTACCAACGGTTCTACATGCACCGCACGGGTCACTGGCTGGGTAAGGATGTACATGATGTCGGCGACTATCGCATAGGTGACGAGTGGCGATTGCTGGAACCCGGGATGGTGTTGACGGTAGAACCCGGTCTCTATATTCCAGCTGCAGAAGACGTGGACATACGCTGGCACGACATCGGTATCCGGATAGAAGACGATGTACTTGTCACCCGCAAAGGCCGCGACATTCTCACCGGCGATGTACCCAAAGACCCTGCCGAAGTCGAGGCATTGATGGCTGAGGGAATTCCAGGCTAGTTCGGATGCTCTCCCGGAGTGATGTAACCATCATCGGCGGCGGGCTAGTCGGTACGAGTCTGGCTCTGGCGCTGACACCCCTCAAGCTTTCAATTGACGTCATCGAAGCGGTCTCGCCCGATGATCCAGAACAGCCGAGTTTCGATGCGCGCACCATTGCTCTCACCTGGAGTTCTCGACAGATTCTGAACGCCATTGGGGTCTGGCCCGCACTCGCGGAACACGCTAGTCCAATTCACAGTATCCACGTCTCAAACCAGGGCCACAGTGGTATCACACGATTGGACAGAGCACTGATCAAGACAGAAGCGCTGGGCTATGTGCTGCCATCCCGGTGCCTCGGACAGGTGCTGGTGCAGAACACAGCTCTTCACCCATCAATTTCCTGTCACATACCCGTATCGGTAACAAACCTCCAATCGTCAGTAGACGCGGTGCGTATTTACACAAACGCGAACACCAATCCCATTGAAAGCAGATTGGTTGTCCTGGCTGATGGCGGGCGATCAAGTCTAAGGGAATCGCTTGGGATGACCCGCCAGGAGACGCGCTATGATCAGACTGCACTGGTAACGAACATAGAAACCGACCGGCCACATGAACACCGGGCCTATGAACGCTTTACACCGTCCGGACCCCTGGCTCTCCTGCCTTCCGGAGAGAATCAGTTCGCGGTGGCTTGGACCCTTCCCGTCCAGAAGGCCGAGAGCTATATCAACCTACCTGCCGACGAATTTCTGGCACGGTTGCAAGGTGTCTTTGGTGATCGGGCCGGGTTCTTTATGAGGATTGGAGCGCGCAAGACTTACCCTCTGTCACTGGTCCAGATCCCACAACCTGTCTGCGGACGAACCGTTGCTGTTGGCAATGCTGCCCACCAGTTTCATCCGGTTGCCGGCCAGGGGTTTAACCTCGGGCTACGGGATGTGGCGGAGCTCGCAGAATGCATTTCCGAATCACTGGGTCTCGGGATGGATATCGGTTCACCCGATGTGCTGTCCCGTTATGCGCAGTCCAGACGGAAACAAACCCGCCGCGTCTCGCAATTTACCGATGGCCTCGTCCAGCTGTTCTCAAATGAACTGCCCGGTGTCACCCTGCTGCGCAACATCGGCCTGAATGCAGTGGAACTGCTGCCCCCTATTAAACGGCAGTTATTGCGGCGAACCGCCGGTCTCGCCGGGCGCCTGCCGCGCCTGGTCCGAGGCTTGCCAATAGAGCTCGGTGGAAATTGAGAGGCGACCGGCGATTTGACGTGGTGATCGCCGGCGCTGGTATGGCTGGCACCTGTTGTGCAGCCGCCCTTGCGAGGCTGGGCTTAAGTACCGCCCTGATCGACTCAGGGCCGCCCCCCAAATGGAGTCCGGACGATTACGACCCCAGGGTGAGTGCTCTCAACATCGCCTCGGAGAACATTCTCGCTGCGCTCAATGCATGGCCCCGCATCACCGCTGCCCGCGTTTCCCCGTTTCGTCACATCGAGGTCTGGGATGCCGACAGCACGGGGCAGCTGTCTTTCAGCGCGGCGGATATGGGCCTCAGCCATCTCGGGCATATCGTTGAGAACAGCGCAGTGACGAGGGCTCTGATCGAAGGTCTCTCAGTAACGCATAACGTCAATCTATTTAACCGGGATCGTATCGAACACATCGTTTCCGACGACGATCAGGTCAGCCTGCGACTCGCAAGCGGTGGAACAATTGCTGCAGCGCTGCTCGTCGGTGCCGACGGTGCCGCTTCTACAGTCAGGCAGGCTGCAGGTCTCGAACTGGATGAAAGGCGATATGGCCACCAGGCGGTCATCGCCCATGTCGCCACCGAAAAGCCACACGAGGACACGGCCCGGCAACGCTTTCTGCCCACCGGGCCGCTGGCAGCCCTGCCCCTCGGTGACGGGCGCTCGTCAATCGTTTGGTCTGCAACAACGGAACTTCACGACTCGTTGGTGTCCTTTAGCGATGCGGCCTTTGCCGAATCATTGACTCACGCATTTGAAGGTCGACTGGGCCGGGTCACCTCGGTCAGCACCCGACAATATTTTCCTCTGGTCCGTCGTCATGCCCGACACTACATTGGTTCCAGAATTGCATTGGTCGGTGATGCAGCGCACACCCCCCACCCCCTCGCAGGTCTGGGCGCAAACCTCGGCCTCGTCGACGCCGCCGCACTGGCAGAGACCATTGAAGATGCTATGTTGAACGGGCGCGAATTCAGTGAGCGGGCCGTTCTGCG
>CAZEKE010000087.1:0-4034 GCA_964512815.1 uncultured Acidiferrobacteraceae bacterium | reverse complement strand
CAGGATCTCCATCGTGAGTTGCCAGGGTGAGGATTGTGCCGCTTTGGCACGGGCTGCAATAGACGAATCCGGTGAAGGCTCGTAGTTCAGGGAATCCCCAAGCTCATAAGTGCGATCTAAGGCCTGCAAAATCCACTGGGTGTGATCGTTCGCCGGTGTCTCATTTATCAGGCGCTGTCGAAGATCCGGGTTTTCCTGAAATTTCTGAACCTTCTGCTCTATCCCCAGATGGTCAAGTTCTTTCCATACGGCGTGACTCGAAAACGGATTAACGCTGGTATCCAGGCCCATGAGGATTCCGATCGGGCGGCTTCCGACCTGCCCCGTCACTGCGAGCCCTTCCCGGTTTGCTGCCTCAATAGCGCTCAATGTCTCTCGCCACAGTTCGGGTGCCTGGTTGACCTGCAGGAGAAGCACAGAGAGGGGCCGACCGGATGTTCTGGCGGCCTGAACTAAGGTGTCCATTTCCCCGGGACCCATATCGGAATTGACCTGAATCACACCGGAACCTGCTCTGCCCATCGCCTGGGCGATACCGGTCAGCTCTGCTTCACCTGCCGAAAGACTCGGTGTGGGGTACCCATCCGCTGATTTATGCTTGGTGGTTCTCGAAGTCGAAAACCCAAGTGCGCCACAACGAAGCCCCTCCTCAACAATATCGGCCATGCGCTCAATCTGACTGGTATTGGGCGGTACGGCATGATCGGCGCCGTCTTCGCCCATCACATAGAATCGAAGGGCCCCATGGGGAATTTGTGCCCCAACATCCATGATCTTTGGTTCGGCATCCAACACGTCAAGATACTCGGGATAGCTCTCCCAGGAGAAATCTATCCCTTCCGAAAGGACCGTACCCGGGATATCTTCGACTCCTTCCATGAGGTTGATCAGGTAATCTTCGCTGCCGGGACGAACCGGTGCAAAGCCAACTCCACAATTGCCGAATACCGCAGTGGTTACGCCGTGCCAGGATGACGGCGTCAGATAAGGATCCCAGAGGACCTGGCCATCATAATGCGTGTGTATGTCGACCCAGCCCGGCAATACCAGTGCACCGTCCGCATCGATCGTCCGTCGTCCTGCTCCGACTTCGTTTCCGACATCAGAAATGAGTCCATCGTCGATGGCAATATCCGCCGTGTAGCCCGGCTTACCTGTGCCATCAATCACTGTGCCGCCTTTAATGATGAGATCGTGCACGTTCTTTCCTCGTTGTGGCCAAGTTTATAGGTTACTGTTCGAACCCCGCGGGGCGCCTGTGGATCCGCTCCGGAATGTCCGGGGTACAGGTGAATCTGTGCGAACGGGCGTTCCAGTCTATTCGGTCTTTAATTGAGTCGTCAATACAGTATGATATGGCGCTATTGATCACAGCGATGCTGTACTACCAACAAAGATCAAGCCCTATTACGGCTCCCGTTTTAGGGATATCTCTGATAACTGAATACCTTATCTACTCATGAGTCATGATATTGTCGTTTGGGGTGCCGGAACAGGACGGGCTATGCGGGTCCACTGGATGCTGCATGAAGTGGGTCTGCAATATCACTGCCAGCCTGTCGGCCCCAGGACCGGTGAAACCCAGACACCTGATTATTTGTCATTGAATCCCAAAGGCAAAATTCCGGTTCTGGAGCATCAGGGATTCGTTCTATCGGAGAGCGTGGCGATCATTCGATACATCGCCAAAAACTTTGAACTGCCGGACGCATTCTTTGTGCCAATACATCCCCAGGAAGAGGCTGCTCTGGACGAATGGTGTGCCTTCATAGCGATGGAACTCGATGCGCATCCACTCTACACGATGCGAAGGCATGGTGATCTGAAACACATTTATGGCGCAGCCCCCGAAGCCGTGGAATCCGCACAGGAATATTTCCTGAAACAACTCAATGCGGCTGTCCCGCCGAGTCTTGAAAGGCACCCCTATCTGATGGGGGAGAAGTTCAGTGAGGCCGATATTCTTTTGATAACCTGCCTCGATTGGGCGCACGCCTACGATATCCCTTTATCCTCGGCTATTGTGGATTATCGCGCACGGGTTCATCAGCGGGCCGCCTATCGTTCCGCGGGCAGGATGTGTTACCCAGATCGACCGATCGCAGGCACTAATCACGGCGGGTCAGAGTGACCGGCCCTTTGTCTGGTATCCGGATTTTAGATCTGACGACGATGGTGTCGGGCCCTATCTCGACCATGTTATTAGCCGACCAGGGTGCTGAAGTCATTAAAATCGAAGCGCCCGGCGGGGATTACATGCGCCGGGTTGGTGTGAAACATCGCGGCATGAGCAGTTCTTTTCTTACGTGCAATCGGGGGAAAAGATCGGTTTGCCTAGATATCAAGCATCCAGAAGGTTCTAAAATAATCAGGAAGCTGGTTGCCTCCTCGGACGTACTGGTACAGAACTTTCGGCCGGGTGCCATAGACCGTATGGGTCTAAGCCGAGAAGTGGTATTCGATATTCGACCGGACATTATTTATGCCTCCATCAGCGGATTTGGGGATACGGGGCCTTATTCACATCAGCGAGTGTACGATCCGGTCATACAGGCCCTGTCGGGTCTTGCTGATGTACAAAGGGATCAACTCAGTGGTCTCCCTCGCATGGTCAGGACTATCGTCTGTGACAAGACCTCTGCGTTGACCGCCGCACAATCGATTACCGCTGCGCTGTTTAGGAGGGAACGGACCGGGAGGGGCGGGCATGGCGGGGTCGCGATGCTGGATGTGATGATTGGATTCCTTTGGCCTGAGGCGATGGGCAGTCTCAGCTTTATCGGCAAGGAGGAAGATCCGGCGCATTCCCAGAAGAGTCCTGACCTGGTCTTTAAATCATTAGATGGTTATTTGACCGCGGCGGCCGTCAGTGACCCTGAATGGCAGGGAATGTGCAGAGCGCTGAAGAGGCCTGATCTGATCGATGACCCGAGGTTCAAATCAGCGGCAGAAAGAGCCCACAACAGCGCAGATCGCCGCCAGATTACATCTGATGAGATCTCAAAATGGCCATCTTTGGATCTTCTGGCACGATTCGATGCTGAAGGCGTGGGTGCGGCGCCAATACTCACGCGAACTGAGATCGAAACCAATCGCCAGGTGATCGAAAATCGGATCTTTCAACCCATTGAAGACAGTGTACTGGGGCCAGTGCGGATGCCGCGTCCAGCCACGGTCTTTGATGACGAAACCACTTCAATCGAGACCCTGGCGCCTTTCAAGGGTGCCGACAACACGGCTGTACTGACTGAGATCGGATTTGATCCAGACGAGATCGGCAAACTCAAGTCAGATAACGTGTTATTCGACTCACCACCGATGGCCGATTAGTTGTTTGGGGGCCAGGTTGGACGCCCTTCCCTACTTTTCTCTAGGTTAGTTAGTATTGAATGACTGAAGCCGAATGATCTTTCGAGGGCATTAGTCTGCATCTAATATGAATTTGACCTCGTGTTGATCAGATGTAGATATCGGGTTTTCCCCTCACGCTGATCCTCCAGAGAAGTCGAGAGTCTTTATCGCAGGTGGCAACATCAATCTTACTGCCCGAGTGGAGCGTCTGAAACGTATCCCATATCGCCACATCCCCGACTTCGTATTTGTGGCGGTAAATATATTTCTCCTGCAGCGCATGGTCTTTGAGTTTCTCTAGCAAGACTATGGCTTTTTCATCCTCCATGTCGCGGATGCCGTACGAACTCTGGCCCACAGCGTACAAGGTTTTCCTTTTTGTCACATGATGGGTAAGGACCAGTGGATGAAAATGTGTCGGCAGTTTTTGCTGCTGATCTGAGGTCTTGATCGGGCTAGCGGCAAATTCGTAAGGACGCAGTTTCCCCCGGCCGTACTGGTGTGCGACCTGGAGGGTTGAGAGTTGTTCTTTCATCTCCGGAGCAAGATCTTCATAAGCCGCTGTCATTTTGCAGATCTGGGTTTCACCTCCTTTAACTGGCACCTTGATGGCATACAACATTGTGGCACTGGCAGGTACCGCCTCGTAGGATTGGTCCGTATGCCAGAGTACCGTGCCGTTT
>CAZEKE010000086.1:0-4711 GCA_964512815.1 uncultured Acidiferrobacteraceae bacterium | reverse complement strand
AGCAGTTCCGGGTTGATGGCGTTCAGGCGGTGGGGTCGGTTGAGGGTGATGGTTGCCACCTTGTCCCGGGTCGAATACAGCACGCTGTCGTTCATTGTGCATACTCCTTAATCAGGCGTCTGGTTTTGCCTTCAGTTCGTGGCAGGGTGCCGCCGGGAAGCAGCGTGAGTTCAACCGTTAGCCGCAGTGCCTCCCCGAGAGTATGGGACAGGATCCGGGTCAGCGCATCGGAAGCGACAACCCCGTGTTCCAGTTCGGCCTCCAGCGGCAGCCGGTCGTAGGGTGCCGGGTGTCGGAGACGCACGCGGTACTCGCCGTTCAGTTCAGCGCACTGATTGATTGCCGCAGAAACGCTGGAGGGAAACGCATTGACACCCCGTACCACGACCATTTCGTCCGTCCGTCCAATCACCCTGAAGCGTGGCGCCGTGCGTCCACAGCTGCAGATATCCGTTGCAGTCAGGCGCACCAGGTCACCGGTCCTGAACCGAAGCAGAGGCTGAGAGTCTTTGTACAGGTTCGTCAGCACCAGTTCTCCTTCCTGTCCGCCTTCCCAGGGCAGAGGTTTGCTGCTCTCAGGGTCGACCAGTTCAGGCAGAATGACGTCGAGAGCTAGGAAGTGCAGATCGTTCTGGTGTGTGCACTGCCCGGCGAAGTTGCACAAGACGTCGCTGACACCGTAGTTGGCGTTCATCGCTTGCATACCCCAGACCTCCTCGAGACGCCGGCGGAAGGCTGGAGCATCCAGGCCCGGCTCACCCCCCATAAAGCCCTTGCGCAGGCCGAGGTCAACTGGTGCCAGTCCCGGAAAATGCTCGGCGAGTACCTGTTGCAGACGTGCCGGATAGGAGGGCGTGCAGGAGATGGCGTTGATGCCGACGTCGAGGATAGTGCGGACCAGCAGTTGGGTTGCGCCGCTGCCGAACGGTACTACCAGAGCGCCGGTGGCCTCAAGCCCGAGATGATCTGTCAGACCACCCATCCACAGTTGGTAATTTAGGCAGTGGACCACCGTATCGCCGGGGCCTAGGCCGGCGGCGCTCTGGCTGCGCCCGGCGACATGAGCCTGTAGCGCTGTGTCGGTACGCGAAAGCGCGAGATTCATCGCCTGACCGCTGGTCCCCGAGGTACGGTGCAGCCGCACGATCCTGTCATACGGGTAGTTCAAGTAACTGCCGAACGGTGGATGCTCCGCCTGGTCTGATCGCAGTAGATTCTTGTCGGTCAAAGGCAGTTCAACGAGGTCCGACAACTGGGTCGGCAGGTCCACCGGCGCAGCAGGGTGGTGTTGCCGGTAGAACGCCGAACCGGCCAGCCGTTTCCGCTGGGCAGTCCAGTGCCGGGACTGGATGTCATACAGTTTCTCTAGCGGCAGGAAATCGGCATCTGCAACAAAAGTCATGGCGGGTTGTTCAGAGTCGGGCAGAACCTGTTATGCAACGACAGACGGCGCAGGACATGGTACAAGAGCAGGCCGCTGACCGGTAGCCGGGGTTCCTGAGAGGTCATGACCGCCGTAATCCTTCATAACCTGGCCCACGTTCTGGTGCCCGGTGTCATCGCCTGGCTGTTTTTCCGCAGCCGCTGGCGAAATGTCTGGCTGGTCATGTTGGCTTCGATGCTGGTCGACCTGGATCACTTGCTGGCCGACCCGGTTTTCGATCCCGATCGATGCGGGCTGGGGTTTCATCCCTTGCACAGCTGGCCAGCGATAGCCTTGTATGTGATTGCGCTGGCTTTGCCGTGGCTGCGGGTGGTCGCATTGGGTCTGGTCATCCACATGGCCCTGGACGGGACCGATTGCTTGCGTATGCGCTGGTGACATTCCCGCGTTGGTTGCCGATGCAAAAAGAGTATGGTGCATAATGACCGCTGACCTGAATCGGGATAGTCCAACCGTATGGCCAGAGTGACCGATCGCAGCAGCTACACCCGCCGGCGGATGCTCGCCGGGACCCTGGGTCTGTCGTTGCTGGGTGGTTTTGCTGCGCTGCGATACGGACGGCGGTTCACCGCCCGGGCGGGTGATGCGGCAAGCCCCGATGCTGATTCGCTTCTTTCCGGAGGCACTGCTGATAAGGCGGATGCAGTCGAAACTGATCCGGTGAGCAGGCGTCTGACGCTCAAACATGCGGCCACCCACTACAACAACGCCTACGAATTCGGCTGGGATAAGACCGATCCGGTCCGCCGGTCCGGCAGTTTCCGGCTCGAACCCTGGGCAGTGACCTTCGACGGCCTGTGCCGACGGCCCGGGACATTCGATGTTGATGACCTGATGGGCATGCCCTTCAGCCAGCTCGAGGAGCGCGTCTATGATTTTCGCTGCGTGGAGGCCTGGTCAATGGTGATTCCCTACAACGGCCGGCCGCTACGCGAACTCATCGAAGCGGTCGAGCCCATGGCCTCCGCGAGGTACGTGGCTTTCACCAGCGTGCTGCGCCCGGAGGAGATGCCCGGGCAGGCATCGCCGTTCAGCTCACTGGACTGGCCGTACGTCGAGGCGCTGACTATCGAAGAGGCGGTTCATCCACTGAGCTTTGCTACCTTTGGCGTTTACGGGGATCAAAACCTGCCCCAGAACGGCATGCCGTTTCGTATCACGGTACCCTGGAAGTACGGTTTCAAGTCAGCCAAATTCATCGTCAGAATCACGTTTACCGAAGAGCGGCCTGCGGCGACCTGGCACCTGGAGGCGCCCGGTGAATACGGCTGGTACAGCAATGTCTACCCGTCTATCTCCCATCCCCGCTGGAGCCAGGCAACCGAGCGGCGCATCTGGGGCGAGGGCGACATCGAGCGTATTCCCTCGCGGCCCTACAACGGTTACGGCGACCACGTCGCACACCTTTATCCCGGCAGCAAGCAGCAGTACCGGTGAAGCGTGCGCTGATTCACGCGGCACTGGCATCGCCGGCCGTGCTGCTGGCACTTGCCTGGCAGTACGGCCAGCTGGGCGTAGATCCTGAGAAGACCCTGATCTGGGAAACCGGTATCTGGACCTTTAACTTGCTGATTCTGGTGGTGCTTATGCCGCGGATCGCGCGCTGGGCAGACTGGCCGGCTGTTATCGGCTGTCGCCGCGCCGTCGGGCTGTGGGCATTCGCCTATGCAACCACACACCTCGGGTTTTTTGTGATCTTTCTGCTGGGATGGGACATGGCCCGGCTGGGGTCGGAGATCGTCGACCGGCCTTACATTCTGGTCGGGTTTAACGCCTGGTTGGTTCTTGTGCTGATGGCAGCGACCTCGACGCGCGGCTGGGTCCGGCGCCTTGGGAAGCGCTGGAAACGGCTCCACGGGCTGATTTACGCAGCGCTCGCCCTGGCTGCGGTGCACTACCTGCTGATGATCCGTAGCGACTGGGGGTGGCCAGTAGCTTATGCATCGATCGCGCTGCTGTTGGTCGGGCTGCGAGTCTTGAAACGCAGAAGATTCTCACCAGCAACCGCTGACCGGGCCGCTTAGGGCATTAATAGATATATAAGTGTTTCTATATGATATATATCAAAGGATTAATATGTCTTATAGGTAGGACAAGAAACTTTGAATATCGCTGGTACGGAATTCAGGGTAACCTTTGGTTGCTGGACGATTTCTCCTTTAGTAGCAACCTGTAGCCCTGCGCACGCCCCCCTTGCATTGTGCGCAGGGTTTTTTTCTGTTGCATCGGGCCTGAACGGGGGGATCGCCGCTGGTTACTACGCACCGACGGCAGCTTGGCCATCGTCGGCTGTGCTGACAGACGAGATCAGATCTCGCCGGAATCCATGACCGCCCGGTACTGGCACTCGATGTAATCCAGCCGCCGGTTGGTGATCTCGACAGCCGCCTGCGTGTCTCCCTGTTCAATCGCGCGGGCGTATTCTGCCCGGATCCTGGCCCAGGTCTGGAGGTCACCGTGACTCTTGAGGTGGATGTAGCCCACCCGCCGGTTCAGGCCGAGTAACAGTTTCATCGCCCTACAGGTGTGTTCGTTGTGTGAGGCGTCGCACACGAGATCATTCAGCGCCGTGTCCAGCCGCACGTAGGCCATCAGGTCTTTGTTGTTTACGACCTGGTCGTATTCGCGAGCGAGTTCCGCGAATTGCTGCCGCTGTTCCGCTGTGGCCCGAGTTGCACTGGTGCGGGCCAGGAGAGTCATCAGTACTCGGCTGAGTTCCAGCAGAAGAAACTGCCGCTTGATATCGATCTCAGTGATTCTGACTCCCTTGCGCGGCAGGATCTCTACCAACCCCTCTCTCTCGAGCCTTTGCAGTGCTTCACGAACGGGTGTTCGACCGAACCCGGTTTTCTGCACCAGCGCGGCTTCGCTTTGTACAGAACCCGGTTTAAGACGCAGGGTGACGACCAGCTCTTCCAGCTTTTCGTAGGCGAGCTCGGTCAAGCTGCGGCGGGCTTGGACAAGACTGGTGACGTTATTAGTGGTCATTTATTTGCTGAAAGGCCGGTTTGGTCGCATGGTGCTATCGCGACAACAGGCTGGGGTCCACAGTCGTCCTGGTAAATTTCTCCATGTAATCCAGCAATGCATCGACGGCATTCTCAGTGTTGGCTGGTGTACCCCGCGCGATGCTGCGGGCCAGTTTAGCGTGAAGTTGTACGGCCAGCTTTAAATCGGCCGCTTCCTCTTTGTGCATGAACCAGAATCGCCTGCCCAGTCCTTGGATCAGGCCGATGGCTCGACTGGCGTACTCGTTGTGACCGGCCG
>CAZEKE010000085.1:0-5433 GCA_964512815.1 uncultured Acidiferrobacteraceae bacterium | reverse complement strand
CGGGCGATCCGCAATGCGCTGCCTGAAGACGGCATCTTTGTCGACGAACTGACCCAGGTGGGCTACGTCAGCCGTTTTGCTTTTCCTGTCTATCAGCCCCGAACCTTTCTGACCAGCGGTTACCAGGGCACGCTGGGTTGGGGTTATGCGAGTGCACTGGGCGCAAAAGTGGCGTGTCCAGACCGTGCCGTCGTCTCCATTGCCGGCGACGGCGGCTTCATGTTCAATGCCCAAGAGCTCGCGAGCGCTGTCCGGCACAACATCGCAGTGGTAGCGGTGGTCTTCAGCGACAACGCATACGGCAATGTTGCGCGAATCCAGCAGGAAAACTACAACGGGCGGACAATAGCCAGCGCCCTTGCGAACCCTTCCTTTTCAGCTCTGGCCCAGTCCTTAGGCGTGATGGCGCTTGAGGCCGGTGGACCTGACGAGCTGGAGAGCGCAATCAAGGATGCATTGAACGCCAATGTGCCGGCCCTGATCGAGGTACCCTGCGGCAAAATGCCCTCTCCCTGGGATATGGTTCTACTGCCGAAAGTACGCTGAATTTAAGCTTTCAGCCGCTCGTTTTGAGGATCCCAAGCGGCCTCGGCCAGAACGCTTGCCTTGCAGCGCTTGCCCAGAATTTCAATGTCAAAGACTGTTCCGGGCGAGTCGTATCCCGTATCGACGTAGGCAAACGCCAGGCTCTGCTTAACACAGTGGCCATAGGCACCGCTGGTGGTAATTCCGATGACCTTGTCACCATCGTAAACCGGCTCGTTACCGAAGACATCGGCGTCGACTGCTTCCACAACACAGTACACCAGCCGAATCGCCACACCGTCTCGACGCTTCTGCTCGACGACATCCGCACCGATGTAACCGCCCTCTTTGCGGGCAAAACGCAGCATGTCAGCTTCGACCAGTGAGATCTCGGTGGTGAGTTCCGAACCCCAGGCCTTGTAGGCCTTCTCCATACGCAGGGCGTTGAGTGCATAGGTACCGAAGTTCCTGATGCCGTGCGCTTCACCTGCTTTCATCAGCGCGTCGTAGAGCGGGTTCATCTCGCCCATCGGGACATGTAGTTCCCAGCCGAGCTCGCCCACGTAGGAGACTCTGAGTGCCCGGACGGGGATACCGGAGACAGTGATCTCCCTAGCACTCATCCAGGTGAAACCTTCCTCGTTGGTCAGTTCTGCGTCCGTCAGCGTGGATAGCACGTCCCGAGAGTCCGGGCCGCACAACACCAGAACGCCGACATCGTCGGTCATGTTACTCACGGTGACGTCTTCATTCTCCGCCACATGCTGAACCAGCCAGTCCAGATCATGCAGCTCGGCCACTGCACTCGACAGCAGGTAATAATAGTTCTCGCCAAGCCGTGTCACGGTGGCCTCACACTCGATCCCACCCAGTGGGGTGAGCATCTGGGTCAGGGCGACGGCACCGTCGCGCCCAGGTACGCGATTGGCGCACACCCGCTTAAGCACCGCGCCTGCATCCTGACCCGTGATCTCGTACTTGGCAAAGCTTGACAGATCCAGTATGCCCACCTGCTCGCGCACTGCGGAGCACTCCCCCCCTACTGCGGAGAACCAGTTGCTGCGCCGAAAGCCGTATTCCTCGGATACGCCTGCTGGGGCGAACCATTTGGCGCGCTCCCAGCCGAAGGTATCACCGAAAATGGCGCCCTGTGCTTTAAGGGTGTCGTAGAGTGGTGTCGCGCGGGTGGGTCGGCCCGCCTCGCGGAACTCACCCGGCAACGGGGGCTGATACATCTCCTGATATTCGTCGACAGACTTGGCCACCGCATAGTCACCGGACGCCCATTTACCGTAACGCCTGGGATCCATGTCGCGCACGTTGATCTCGGTCTGGCCATGCACCATCCACTGGGCAAGGTATTTTCCGCAACCCGGACCCTGGGTGATACCGATCGAAGCACCACAACTCAACCAGTAATTGCGCAGTCCCTCCGCTGGTCCCAGCAGAAAGCCGCCATCCGGTGTGTGTGTGATCGGTCCGTGTACCACCCGTTTGATGCCCGCTTCGGCCCAGCAGGGAATACGTTCAGCAGCCAGTTCAAGACTCGTCTCCAGTCTATCGAGCTCGGGGTTAAGCAGTTCCATGTCAAATGACCAGTCGATGCCGTCCAGCCCCCAGGCCTCAGCCCCTTGCTTCTCGTAAGGGCCGATCAGGATTCCGTCTTGTTCCTGGCGGTAGTAACACGAAGCTTTTGGATCGCGAATGACAGGCGGTTCTTTTTCCAGCGCTGCCACTTCCGGCAGGTTCTCGGTGACCAGATAGTGGTGCTTCATGTTGACGATCGGCAGATCCAGCCCAACCCACTCACCGATCTGTTTTGCAAAACTGCCAGCAGCATTCACCACATGTTCACAAACGATTGTGCCCTTGTCCGTCGCGACTTCCCATTCGCCGTTTTCCAGAAGACGCGTTCCCGTCACCTGGGTATGGCGGTAGATCTCCGCACCTCCCATCCTGGCACCGGCAGCCATCGCATGGGTGGCACTGGCAGGATCAGTATGCCCGTCAGTCGGGGTGTAGAAACCCATCTTGACGTCATCCACTACCAGTAGTGGATGAATTACTTTGATCTCGCTCGAGTCGATCAGGTGACATTCGATATCGAGGTAATCAAGAATGCCCTTGACGTAACGGAACCAGTCGACTTCATCCTCTGTCAAAGCCAATCTGATTGCCCCGCACCCGTGCCAACCCGTGGCCTGGCCGGTTTCGGCTTCCAGTCGCTTGTAGAGTTCGGATCCTTCGTGATGTAGCTTGGCCATGCTCAACCCACCGATAAAATGGGGAATCAGACCCGCCGCATGCCAGGTGGAACCGGATGTCAACTCGCCCTTCTCAACCAGCACGACATCGCTCCAGCCCTCTTTGGTCAGGTAGTACAGCAAACCGGTACCTAAGGCACCGCCACCGATTACGACGACCCGTGCGTGTACTTTCATTTAGATAGTTGCCGGCCAGAGGGTTGCATGACTGTCAACAGAACTTCATGTTTGATTCAACAAGGTTATGAAGTATGCCAAATTGTGTCATTCGTTAAAGGGCCTTATCGGTGCGGGCAGGTCTGCAATCACCGGGGTCACTCGATCAGTTTGTCGACAGGATCTCGTCCAACGCCGTCAGGAGGCGAGTGACTTCTGCCACCGTGTTGTAGTGCACCATGCTCACTCGGACGACTCCATCTTCGGGGTCCAGACCCAGGGCCTCTACGCAGCGCCGCGCGTAAAAATCACCGTTACCGACGCCGATTCCATAATCGGCCAATCGTTCGGCAATTTGCGCAGAAGGCATCAATGGCGTCTGAAAGGCCACCGTCGAAGCGCGCTTTCCAGGCTCGGCGTGGTCTCGGCCCAGCAACCGTATGTCCGGCCTCTCCGTGAGGAAATCCAGCAGAATGTTGGTCAGTTTCGCTTCATGCCGGGCGACCAGCTCGAACACCGCCTTCGCTCTATCGTGGCGGTTTCCGTTAGAGCTGCCGAAGTGATGATGGTGAAGCACATCAAAATACGCGGTAATTCCGGCAAGCGCTGCCACCTGCGCGTGCTGGGGTCCCGTGGGGTTGAGTCTCGCCCTTGCGTTATCGTCATTGAACCAGTGACTCTGGCCAGCGGCTTTCTTCAAGCCCTCGGCAGAACCCCAGAGCACACCCTGGTGGGGCCCGAAGGTCTTATAAGTGCTGTAGGCGTAGAAATCGACTCCCATCTCCGGCACATCGGGTATGGTGTGCGGTGCGTAGGAAACGCCGTCGGCGATGACCAGGGCGCCCACCCGCTTGGCGATCTCTGAGACAGCGTCGACATCGTTATGGGTACCGACCAGGTTGGAGCACAGCGTGAAACAGACCATCCGGGTCCTGTCACCCACCAGGTCCTCCAGTTCTGTAATGTCGAGCTCCCCGTCAGGCTGGCCGATCCGCCATTCTTTGATCACGACACCAGTTTCGGATAGACGCCGCCAGCAGCCCACGTTCGCCTCGTGGTCCTGGTTGGTTACAACAATCTCGTCCCCTGGATGTAACAGCGAGCGTAATCCCTGGGCCAGCACGTAAAAATTCATGGTGGTCGACGGCCCGATAGTGATCTGATCGGGTTCCGCGTTCATCAACTCGGCAATGGCGCGGTAGGATTCATCCATCTCCTCCCCGGCTGTTCTCGACAGTGCGTAAGGAGCATAAGGCTGGACCTTATGCTCGACAAAAAACCGTTTGAGCCGATCGATTACCTGCGCAGGTACATACGACCCTCCTGCATTCTCGAAAAAGATCCAGTCCCTGGTGCCGTCTTCCTGAAAGGCCGGAAACTGTGATCGAACGAAGGCTGTGTCCAGTTGCATGGGTTTATCCATCAGTTTGTCTCGATTGATACCAATATAAAGTTTTCTAACAAGAACCGGATCATGTGATTACTCGGCCTGTCCTTCAGCCGCGATAGTGCCACGAATCGGCGGGCACTGTTTACACTGGCCCCCATTATCCGGGACCTTCAGTGCTGACACGAAGGGCAGTAATAGGACGCCCTCTGGCCAATCACCTTTTTCAGTACCGCGCCCCCACAACTGACACAGGGCTGTCCCAACCGTTCATACACTTGAAGTGACTGCTCAAAGAAACCCGGCTCTCCGGTCACCCGGGAATAGTCGCGCAGGGTCGTGCCGCCAGCAGTGATCGCCTCAGCCAGCACCGCCCGAATCGCCGCAACCAGACTGTGGTAGCGTTCCAAGGCAATACGACCCGCGGCTCGGGACGGATGAATCCCGCTGCGGAAAAGTGCTTCACTGGCATAAATATTTCCCACGCCGACCACAATCCGGCCATCCATGATGAAATTCTTCACCGCCAGCCGCCGACCCCGGGACCGCTGCCAAAGATACTTGCCGTCGAAGGCTTCTCCGAAGGGCTCCGGTCCCAGCGGCTTGAGGTAACGTGAATAAAGGGGGTCGCCCTTGACCCACGTGACGCTGCCGAAGCGCCTGGGATCTCTCAGACGGATACAACAACCGGTGTCCAGAACAAGATCGAAATGGTCGTGCTTAGCAACTGCGGTATCTGCCGATATGGCGCGAAGGCGCCCCGACATGCCCAGATGAATCATCAAGGTCCCGTGATCGAAACCAAACAAGATGTACTTCGCCCGTCGGGTGACGCTGTGTACGACCTGCCCTTTAAGCTTTCGATCAAGACCAGAACTGACGGGCCAGCGTAACCGACGTTGGCGCACGATGACTCCGGACACAGACTGGCCCTCAACAAACGGCCGTATTCCGCGTACTGTGGTCTCGACTTCGGGCAGTTCCGGCATGCAGTGTCCGTACGATTCAACTTAAAGCACGTATTGTCGCCGCGAAAGCTTCACCTTTGCGAGTTGAAAATGCCAAAATTAGGCCCCGATAATCTCAGAGACCCGGTCACAG
>CAZEKE010000084.1:0-16232 GCA_964512815.1 uncultured Acidiferrobacteraceae bacterium | reverse complement strand
CGATATGATTGTGGGCGATACGTCTGATCTTTTGACTGATCAGCAGAGTGTGCCGCGTCCGAGTTGGCTGCCGCCGGATCCTTTACGTAAGCTCGTCGCGCGTCAACGAATAAAGAGAATGGACAAGGCCAGTGCCGAACGTTAAACAGGAGAAAACGTATGAACAGCATCAAGGTTTTTCGAATAGATGATCAGGATATGGATTCGTCGAATCCCATTCATACCGTACCTGTGGTCAACGCAGGTTTCAGCACTTCGATGGGTGCGGGTTTTGCGGCGTTTGAAAAATGCTCTATTGAACACACCGTCTCCGGTTACGATGAGGTTCTCTATGTGATATCGGGTTCGATGAGTCTTCGACAGGGCAATAAACGTTGGAGGGCCCATCCCGGTGATCTGTTGTGGATTCCGGCTGATGAAACCTTCACCTACGAAGCGGATGAGAGATGTGTCACGTTTTACTCGACATCCCCCCCCGAGATGTCAGGCTCCACCAAACGGACCGATGCGCTTCCCTCAGGAGACCCTGAACCGGTTGAATAGACGGCTATAGCATCGCACCGGCCCGGTATCCGACTAACTGTCCAGGACGGCAAACACCGGGTCGATCCGGCTTAATTCTGCAAGAGGAATGTGACAGGCAATGCGATGCCCGTCAGCCGTGATTTGCTCTTGAGGGGGGTTATTGTCACAAATTTCACCGATTTTCCTCGGGCAGCGCGTTGTAAACGGGCAACCTTTCGGTGGATTCAAGGGGCTTGGAAGATTGCCTTCCAGAATGATGTCGCGTTTTTTGACCCGTAAGTCCGCAATGGGCGCCGCAGCCAATAGGGCTTCGGTGTAAGGGTGATAAGGTGGTTCAAAAATCTGATCTCGCGATCCTGATTCAACAATTCTCCCTAGATACATGACGACAACACGGTCTGAGAGATATCGTACTACTGAAAGATCATGACTGATCAAGAGCAATGTTGTGCCGTATTCCCTTTGGATTTCCATTAACAGCTCTGTAATCGCGGCCTGAACCGAGACATCAAGGGCGGAAACGGGTTCGTCAGCAACCACCAAGGTGGGTTTTCCGGCGAATGCTCTGGCGATTCCAATCCGCTGCTTTTGTCCGCCTGACAGTTGACGCGGTAGCCGGTAGTAAAACTCATCAGGAAGTTTTACCTTTGCAAGCAGTTCTAAGGTTTTCTCCCGGGTATCTGCTTTCCCATGGCTGATGCCGAACTTTTTCAGAACCCGTCCAACCTGGGCGCCTACTGTGTGGCTGGGATTCAATGTATCGACAGGGTTTTGAAATACGATCTGAAGTGCAGCCAATTGCGACTGTTGCCGCTCTTGTACGCTGATTGTTCCGATTTCGGCACCGTCGTGGATAAGGTCCCCGTCGGTTGATGTTTCGAGTCCAAGTAATACCTTTGCAAAGGTTGATTTGCCGCAGCCTGATTCCCCCACGATGGCGAGCGTTTCGCCATGCCGAGCAGATAGATTCAATTCCTGGTTTGCCTTTAGTGCAATCTTCTCCTTGAATCCCATCATTGTCAGAGCGCTCCTACTATTGCTCTCGACCTCGTAATGTTTGGAAAGGTTTTTGGTATCGAGAACAATATCTCCGACTTGCGCATTTTCCACAGGAACTTTTGGTGGTACCAGGTCGCCCGGCTGAATCTCGGACCAGCGACGGCATCGGACATATTGTTTCGTTGTCTCAATATACTCGTATGGAACTGCTTGGCCACCGCAAAGATCTTCGTTGAAAGCCCTGCACCGAGGTCCGTAGGTGCATCCTTCGGGCCTTTCATGAGGAAGCGGTAACTGACCTGGAATTGGGATCAGGGGTGCTTGATTTTTATCCGTATGAGGCAACGGGATGCAATTGAAGAGCCCATGAGTGTAGGGGTGCCTAGGTTGACTGAAGAGCGCCGAGATTGAACCCTCTTCTACGGCTTGCCCGGAATACATGACACATACCCGTTCACAGGTTTGAAGAATCAAACCAAGGTTGTGAGAAATATAGATCTGGGTCATTTTGTATTTGTCGGCAATTTCTCGAATCAGCTTCACTATCCCGGCTTCAACCGTGACGTCCAGAGCAGTGGTGGGCTCATCGAGTAACAGTAGAGAGGGATTTGCAAGAAGAGCCATAGCAATGACAACTCGTTGCTGCTGGCCGCCCGATATCTGATGAGGATAAGAAGCCATGATCCTTTCAGGGTCCGGGATATGAACATCAGACAGCATTTGCTCTGAGGCGAAACGAGCCTGATCAGTGGAAGCACCTTGATGGATTATGGGTACTTCCATTAGTTGTTGGGCCACGGTCATTGCGGGATTGAGTGATGCCATGGGCTCCTGATAAATCATCGCGATCTCGTTACCACGAAGAACCCGCATTTCACTCTCAGTGAGTTGTGTAATATCGCGGCCACGGAGCCGAATGGCGCCAGCCTTGATACTGCCATTTGCACCCATGTAGTTCATGATCGCCATGGCAACAGTGGATTTTCCGCATCCGGATTCTCCAACCAGGCCCACGGTGTCCCCTTCATTGATGGTCAGGGAAAAGTCGATTACAGCAGGCACTTCGGCGGCACGTGTCCAATAGGAGACATGTAGATTTTCAATTTCGAGTAGTGGCAGATCCTGTGACATAACGTGCGGTTATCGAGCTAGTCTTTAAGACTGGTCTCCCTCAGGCCATCAGCAAGCAGGTTGAAGCCCAATACCAGGGAAGAAAGCGCAATTGCCGGAGCCAGGGTCATGTGTGGAAAGATCATGGCCATCGCGCGGGTTTCACTGATCATGCCACCCCATTCCGGATCCGGAGGCGGTAGTCCCAGACCAAGGAAACCCAGAATACCAATGGTGATGATCACGTATCCGAGTCGCAGGCAGGCATCCACGATCAATGGGCCGCGAGCGTTGGGAAGTATTTCAGTCAACATGATGTACCAATTTGACTCACCTCTGACCTGGGCAGCAGCAACATATTCGCGCTCCCGAATATCCAGTGCAAGTCCGCGAACGATACGCATGATACCCGGCGCGCTGCCGAAAACGATAGCGATAACTATATTGAGGTTTGATCGCCCAAACTCCTGGATCGCAATGATATAGAGCAGCAGCACAGGAAATGACAGGATGATGTCCCCTACACGGCTTAAAAAAATATCGATCCAACCCCGTTGGTAGCCCGCCAACAGACCCATGACAATACCGACAACATAAGCACAGAAAGTGGCGAGCGGTGCATAGATCAGAACGGTACGGGAACCCCACGCTATACGAGACAGAATATCCCGCCCGATGTGGTCGGCACCAAGCCAAAAAACACCGCCATCAGGCGCAGGAGAACCGGGTTTCGCAAACGGAGTGTGAATTGCTAATGGATCATAAGGCGAAATGACAGGGGCTAGTAGTGCCACGATCCCCCAGAAAAGAATAATCGAGAGCCCGATCATGCCGACCCAGCTCTCGCGCAAATTGACAAGTACTGCAATCAGTCCGCGTCGAGGTTTTTTTGCTACCAGATCTGACCGAGTTGTTGACATTATTTGAACCGTATTTTGGGATTGAGAAGCATATAACCAATGTCGGAAATTGCCTGGGTACCGACCGCAACTGCAACCAAGAACATTGTGCAGGCTTCAAGCAGGTAGACATCTTGGCGTAAAGCGGCCTCTAGTAGTAACGTGCCTATGCCTTTGTAGGCAAAGAAGTACTCGGTCACGATTACCCCAGACAATAGCCAGGGCAATTGGAGCATGATAACTGTGAATGGAGCAATCAGTGCATTCCGCAAAGCGTGCCGAAAAATCACGCGACGGAACGGCAAACCTTTTAATCGTGCTGTACGAATATACTGAGACTGCATCACCTCAGCCATGGAGGCCCGTGTCATCCTGGTGATGTATCCGAAATCGTATAACACGAGCACTAGAACCGGCATGATCATTTCAATCCAACTGAACCCTGAAATGAAACTGGATGTGCCGGGTAAGAGTTTCAAAGAGAAAACCAGAATCCAGGCGATCAGCGTGGCACTGCAAAATTCCGGTACCGATGCCGTCAGGATACTGACAACTGATATTGAACGATCGCGATAAGAGCCTTCCCGCATTCCAGCAAGTACACCGAGAAAAATGGACAGTGGAACCACGACAAGAAGCGTCAGTCCTGCAAGGATTCCCGTGTTCTTTAATCGAGGCCACAGAAGAGTGCCCACTTCTACTTTGTAGACAACAGAATATCCAAAGCTACCTTGTAATATGTTTCCCAGCCACTCGAAGTATCGGACATAGACAGGACGGTAATAACCGTTGTTTTCCAGCCATAGCTGGCGTTGGTGTTCGGTCGAAAATTGGCACAGAACCTTGACCGCAACACTCTCAATGTTCACTTCCATGACCAAAAATAAAAGCAATGACACAACGAGCATCGTCATGATCATCATGAACAATCGTTTTACAATGAATAAGAGCATTATTGTCTTGATCGTTGGATCTGGATCATGACCTGGAACAGGTCACGCCAAATCCTATCTATTGTTGTAGGTCAATGGAATATTTTTGCGATATATCGATTTCACCAAATTGACTGAAAAGATAGGGAAACATTGTGAATAAGGTAGGACACTATGAATTTCCTTATCAGACAGATATATTACCAGATTGATGGGCCGAGACAGTGGCGAGGGAGCGTTAATTAAGTCCCCTCTGCTGTCGTAACGCAAAGTGTGAGTTATTGTTTCAACTACCCAATGGAGAAAATAAGGATGACAAAAAGGCGCGATAAAGAGCATGCAGCCCTTCCTGTCCTGAAGGATGATCTTCAGGAAGGTCGGATAACCAGACGCGAATTCCTGCGGTATGCCACCTTGCTGGGTGTAACCAGCACTGCAGCCTACAAGATCGCCAACGTAGTCAATAACGGCGAGCCGTTGCTGATGCAGACCGTGCAGGCGGCGAATATTCCCAAAGGTGGCGTACTGAAAGTTGCCTACCGGGTTGTTGATATTGATGATCCTCATACGTATGCATGGGGCTCAGAAGTATTTCGCTGTGTCGGGGATTACCTGACCCGAACCGATGAAGATGGGGTGACCAATCCGGCATTGGTAGAAAGTTGGGATGTATCTGATGATGTGCGCACCTGGACCTTGCATCTTCGAAAATGCAAGTGGCACAGCGGAAGAGACTTTGTCGCCGATGACGTGGTTTGGAATCTCAAACGCGTTCTTGATCCTGCTACCGGCTCATCGGTGCTCGGCCTGATGAAAGGCTACATGATGAACGATGAAGGAACTGACCTGTGGGATGCAAATGCCGTTGAGAAAGTCGATGATCATACTGTCCGGATGAATCTGAAAACGCCGAACGTTGCGATACCGGAGCATTTGTTTCACTACCCAATGTGTATTCTTGATCCGGATGACGGTGGTAAATTCGTTGTAGGGTCAAACGGTACAGGAGGTTTTGATCTAGTCTCATTTGATCTTGGCCAAAAAGCTGTTTTGAAAGCCCGTAACGACTACTGGGGTGGTGGTCCTTATCTCGACGGTGTGGAATTCATTGATTTGGGTGACGATCCTTCTGCTGAAATGGCGGCGTTGGCATCGGGTCAGATCCATGGGATTTATGCTGGTGAAGTTTCCCAGCTTGAAGTGTACAAAGGGTTGCCTGGTGTCAAGATTTACCAGGCTGCGACTGCACAGACCGGTGTGATGCGGGGCCAGTGTGATACCGCGCCGTTCAATGACGCTCGTGTACGTAAGGCGATGCGGCTTGCGGTGGACCCGAGAAAAGCTCTGGAAGTCGCACACCAAGGTGTCGGGGCCCCAGCTGAACATCACCATGTGTGCCCGGTTCATCCTGATTACCACGAATTGCCATTTATGGAAAGGGATGTCGCTGCTGCCAAACAGTTGCTGGCCGATGCCGGTTATCCCGATGGCATCCACCTGGGTGATATTGCCTGTAAGAAAGATCCAGCATGGGAAATCCTGGCGGTGCAGTACATAGTCGAGCAATGGAAAGATGCTGGTATCACTGCGGACATTAACGTGATGCCATCATCGGAATTCTGGGGGATTTGGGATAAGACACCGCTTGGATTTACGGGGTGGACCCACCGTCCGCTCGGATTTATGGTGCTGGGCTTGGCCTATCGATCAGGTGTACCGTGGAACGAATCGCGCTTTAACGACTCTGAGTTTGATACGGTGCTGACGAAAGCAGAAGGAATCGTCGACGCACGGGAACGCTCTAAGGTAATCGGGCAATTGGAAACCATCATGCAGGAAAGAGGACCGATAGTGCAGCCGATCTGGCGTGGTGCTTATGCGGCCTGGACCGACAAACTCGTGGGTGTTCGAAAACATCCAACGGACTATATGAACCTTACAAAATGGGGTTTGTCGAGCTAGATTCATCCGCACATTTCTAGTACGTGGAGAAGCAGAACGGGGCCTCTTAGGCCCCGTTTTTTTATCCTTAAAGAAGTTTGAGAAGAGAGAAGAAACAAGGAAATTCTTTTCATTGCCGACCGGATATGCGGTAATATATCAGTTGATTTAGACTCAACCGACAATCAAAAGAAAGGAGAGCGTGTGATGTCGAACTACAGTGCCCTGAGGGCGCGACTGGATGCAAACGAAGTCATTTTGCTCGATGGGGCGATCGGTACCCAACTACAGAACATGCAGGCACCCATGAATAATCAAGCCTGGGCAGCTGCAGCACTTGAAACGCATCCTTTTACCGTAAGGCGAATGCACGAGAACTACATTGATGCGGGTGTGGACGTCATTACAACGAACACCTACTCAGCCGGGCGGCAAAATCTAGAACCCCTTGGGCTCATCGAGAAACTGGAAGAGTTGAACTTGCGTGCCGTGATGCTGGCACAAGATGCGCGCGATGCCCGTGCAAAAGACCGGCCGGTCTACATTGCCGGTTCGGTTTCGAATTTTGGCCTGGTGGCAGGTGGGGAGCCGGAATGGAAAGATTTCATTAAGAAGTCAGGAAAGCTGATGCACGGGCGTTCGGAGACATCAGATGAACAGGCACGGTCGAATTTACGGGAACAGGCGGAGATTCTGGCGGAGGCCGGTGTTGATTTCATGATTGCGGAAGCCACCGGCAGCACGGAGCAGCGACACTGGGTCATTGAGGCTTGTGTGTCCACCGGGTTACCGGTTTGGGCAGGTTTCAAGTGTCGGTTGGATCCAGATGGAGAACTGAAAGTGGGTTATCGATCAGAGGAAACATTTGAGTCTACGTTGGATCCGTTGCTGGCTATAGGTGCTGAAGTCGCAACAATATTTCACTCCACGGTTGAAGCGACGACAGCGGCATTGCCAGTGATGCAGAAACACTGGACAGGGCCGATTGGCCTTTATCCCGATGCTGACCGAAGGGATTACGTAGCGACATACCGTGACGGTACACAAGCTACCGCTGTAAACCCGGACGAGTATGTAGGGATCACGAAGGACTGGGTGAATAATGGCGCGCAAATTATTGGTGGATGTTGTGGCTTCGAGATTGAGTACATACGTCCCTTGCGCGAAGCACTCCCGACTTCACTGTCTTAAGACCGATAAGAGCAGCACGTCTGCAATTCAGTGTCTGTGCTCCCGGTAATGTGATTCAATCGAGTTTTTCGAATCTACAGCGCTGAGCTAGGTAGGTCATTCCTCAACAAGGAGAATCGAAATGGAAGTTGGTGGCACTCAGTATCGTAATCCAAGCCCTCATATCCAAACATTTCGTGTCCCCAACCTCAGTGAGGTCGATTTTCAGTCGTTGCGTACCGGTAGGTTAGCCCGGCTGCAGAAAATGATGCATCGGCATGATATCCCGGTGTGTCTTTTCTACAACCCCGGTAACATCCGTTATGCAACGGGTACTGAGGTTATGGGGGTCTGGACGGCAACCACGCTTGCAAGGTATGCCGTTGTACCAGCTGATGGTGCGCCGATCATGTTTGAATATATGAATTCCATTCATGTTTCCGAAAAATTTGTCAACGATGTACGGCCCGCTCCAAACTGGCAATACAAAGCGACTGAAGGATTAGCTGCGGCCACCAGATGGGCTGAAGAAATCAAGTCAGTTATGGCGGAACTCGGTTATGCAGGCGAACCGCTTGCGGTCGATAAACTTGATGGATTCGGATTCATGGCGCTGCAGAATGTCGGGATTACCGTTACTGACCCCAGCCCAGCGACTGTCGATTCTCGGGAAGTAAAAACTCCCGAAGAAATACAGCTGATGACAATCAACGGCGGTGCGGGTGACGCCATGTTGTCGGCATTTGAGGCAGCCATCCGGCCGGGAATCCGGGAGTATGAACTGATGGGTGTGCTGAACAAAGCCCTGTTCGACCATCATGGCGAATTCATGTTTACGCGTCTGATCGCATCAGGCACCAATACCAATCCCTGGATGTCTGAGGCCCACGACAAAGTGGTGCAGCCCGGTGATCTCGTGGGCATCGATACAGATGCTAATGTGTATGAGGGTTATGTGGTCGACATTTCCAGAACTTTTCTGTGTGGTGATGTTGCCAGTGAAGGTCAAAAAGAAGCCTATCGAATTGCTTATGACTGCGTTAACGGCATGCGTGAATTGATGAAGCCCGGGATGTCGTTTGAGGAGTTCGGTTACGCCGCTCCGAAGTTGCCGTTGGAGTACCGCAATGGTCGTTACGGGGCAATGGCCCATCAAGCCGGTCTTGAGGATGAAGGACCGGGAATTCCTTATCCCGATGATGACCGAAAAGGCGGGTGGGGTGTTTCATTCCCTGATCGCACCATTCAGGAGAACATGGTTTTTTGTTTGGAGTGCTATGCCGGTAAAGATGGCGCGTCTTACGGGGTCAAGCTTGAAGACCAGGTGTTGGTCACAAAAGAAGGCGCTATCCCATTCAGTACTTATCCTTTTGAGGCGAAACTGCTGGCTTGACTACTTTAGTTTGCCGTGTTGACGCAGTATTTTCCATAAAAATCAATGACCCCTTTGGGTGCAGGTACCTTTTGCTCCGAATGAGATGCCGCACACAGAAACCATAGATGTCTCCGCCCTGTTTGCCGAGACAATTCGCGACGGCCTCGAAGTAAGTCAACGAATTGTCGATGTACTCAGTTGTGAGTGTGGGTTTGTTGCAGTCGGCTATCCACAGATGGCGGAACAGCATCAACGAGCGGGAAATTTAACGCGATTTTTCGAACTGAGTGAAAACGTCAAAAGGTCGATAGCCACAACGGAGCATGAACCCACCCATACCAATGAATATCGAGGCTATTATCCAGCGGCCGAGTCCCGTGGATATTCAGACAAGGAGCGTTTGGATATTGGTCCAGAACCTGGCTTGCTGGCCCCGGGCTTAGAAGGAGGGGAAATCTTCGGAGAGCCAAACCCCTGGCCAACGACCGAACCATACGCTGAATGGCGATCAGATAGTATTCTCTATTTCAATAACCTGCGCAGTATCGCCGTGACCCTGATGGAGTCAATCGGTCTTGCGTTGAATATGCAAAACAAGGCCATGTCAGAACTCTTTCGAGGGCGTAATGGGACACTACGGTTATTGAGTTATCTGCCTGTACCCGAGCGGTTGATGAACCCAGATCAATTTACAGGTCCGGAGGCAGTGGATGAGAGCAATCGTTGGGTAGTCGGTAGAGAGCATGTGGATACCACGACACTGACTCTGCTTTGGCAAAGCTATCCAGGTCTTCAGATAAAAGGTCGGGATGATATCTGGCGTGACGTTTTATCTCCAACTGGCGGACTGTCTGTCCATTGCGGGGATCTTTTTACCAAACTGACTTCGGGCGTCATAAACGGGTCGGTCCATCGTGTGTTAGGAGATGGCACACATCGAACATCTGTAGGCATGTTCTTGGAGCCCGACTGGAACGCGAGTATTCGTCCACCGAAGGCTGATGAAGAATTGACCTATGCGGAACATTTACTCACTGTTTTCTCTGTTCGAAAAAATGCCGAGGTTAGGCGCTATTGATGTTTCTCTCGAAATTCTGTTGTAGGTTTTCGAGTTCCCGTCCCATGTTCCTGTTTGAACGCGTCGTAACCGGAGGTACGAATTCCCTGATCCCCTCCAACACCGTTGCGAGACGGTGGGCGGGTCTGCGTTGGGTGAGCCATAACGCCTGGCTCGCACTCGCTGCCAGCAATGCGAGAGAAGCCTCCAGACAGAATGCGGATCGAAGATGTTTCTGATAGGCCAGTAAAGATATAGAAGCCACGTCATTCTGTCCTCCAATGCCTCCACCTTCACTGGCGGGCAGGAAACTCCGCCTGGCAGCAAGCCGTGCTTCCTCGCCATAACCGATCTGCAGGAAGCTGAACATGGTGGTGCCATACGATTCTCCGCCCGGTGCTGCCAGATTGGATGGAAGATGTTCTGCGCTGTGCAGTTTCATAGTGTGCCGGTCAGCCAGGGTACATAAATCGGCATAGCGGGCGTTAATGTCATCAATTGCGGGCGCGGCTTGGGCATTGTGGTAACCACCGGTTGATATCGCTCGACCGAGTGGCTCACGACGGGTGGGCAGAACATAAACGGGGTTATCTGTCACGGCACGTAATGAAATTTCTGCCGAATCCATTACGGTACTGTGGGCTTCCTCAGCGGCTGCAAGGACAGGCGGCAATATGCGCCATGAAACTGGCGCTTGATAGGGTAAACGATTCGTAGTGGGTGCCTTGTTGAGCCAATAACGCATTGACCGAAGCGCGAGTTTTTCATAGTTGTTCTGACTGTATCGAAGAAGTGAAGCGCTGTAGGGTGTAAGTGGTGCGCCATAAGCCTCTATTGATAGACAGAAGATCTGGTATGCCAAAGCCAGTCTTTTCTGTGTGGACAAGGCAACGTCGCACAGAACAGCGGTCGAGACTGGAGAGCCATTGACTCTTGCCATCGGCTCTGCTTCTTCTGTACCTCCACGGGGCATACGACTCATCACATGGGCAAGAGGAAGAATTTCTCCGGCGCCCACCTGTCCGGATAGAGGGACCTTTGGTATGGGTTTATCCAGCATCTGTGCTATGCGTTCGGGCTCGACCGATCGGGTTTTCGCATGACCTTCGATGTAGTTGGTCAACCGTGCAAAGATGATCATCCGTACCACACGCTCTGGCAGATAATCTGGTCCGAAGCCTCCGCCCCGTGGGACACGGTTGCGTTGCCGTGCCATCCTTTTTTGCTGTTTAAGACTCAAACGCTGATCAGCGTGATGTCCCGCACCGGAGGTCGTGCCGTAGATGAAACGTGAACGGTCGATATTCAGGTAGGCCATGAAGGTGCCACGTGCTTTATCGATAGCTCTCTTGGCTATTCGAGAAATCCTGACGGATTCACCGTCGAGTGAAACCCGTTTCAGGTTTTCAAGGGTGAAGTCTTTGCGATTGGTGAGGATTACTGTCATGGAGATCTTTATCTTAACGAGGTGATGCTATCCGGCCACTGGAGCCGTGAGGACAGTATCGCCATTTCGTATCGATGCAGTGAGACTGCGTGTTAATTCTTCTGCACTCTTCCCTAGTTCGCGCTTACGAGTCACAGGGGGGAAATACCGGCGAATCTCTTGAGTAAAACCATCCAGACCGACTGGGATTGTCCTGCCTGAGACATCCAGCGCATGGCTGGCCACACCTGCAAGAAGCGCCATAACGCGGTCAAAAAGAACCGCTACCCGGGCTTCGTTACGGCAGGCAATGTAGCCCATCGTATTGATGTCATCCTGTTCGGACGCACCGGGTTCTCCCGCACTCAGAAGGCTGGGCTCTGCCCAGCGTCGCATCTCGTCAATGAAGTCCGTTACAACGAATTCCATGTAGGACGTCGAACGGCCGCTTCTGAAGGTATCGCCGTCTCGAACGAGTCGATCCGGGAGTTGAGAGACCGCACCTTTGTGCAGTTTGATAATGTGTCGTCGCGCTATCTCGGCGAGGTCCACCCAACTCATGGACATTCCATCGAGCGCCTGTGGTACTAAGGAATTATGGTAACCACCTGTCGAGATCGCTTCGACTTTAGTTCCACAACCGAGCGAGAAGAACATCGGATTACTGATCATCGATTGCAGGCTATTCTCCGATGTGTCAGACAGCCGTTGACTGGATCTTAATCCCTGCCCGAGGAGTCGTGGAAGAATTCGGTAACTCACGGGTGCTTGAAAGGCCCGGCGGTTATCCTTTGCTGTGCCTTTGAGTAAGGCAGACAGGTTGTCGATTGCCCGTCCTTCAAACGGATCGCCCCACAATGATTTCAGGGCCGGATCGATATGCTCCAATGGCGCCCGCATCGCGTCATACGACAAAGCAAAAGCTTTCTGCGCCACGATGAGGCGACGATCGGCTTCAATTGCAGCAATACCTGCCATTCCGACGGAACAGCACGCCGTGTTACCCGTACTCGCCTGTAGTTGGTTCACACTTGTATCGGGCAGGAGGCGCATCAGATAGAAAAGGGGAAGAATTTCGCCCGGTGAGGTAAGACCACCCGCCGGAATTCGTGGCATGTCACCGTCTAAAGATTTAGCGAGGATTTGAGCCATATTACTGGACACGGCTGCACCGCCTCGCAGAAACAGAGCCAGAATCGAGAACACCATGGCGCGCACCTTGGTCTCGGGCAGAAAGTCGTCGGCAAACGACAGGCCTAGGAACGGCATGCCGAGTTCTCTCAAACGTTTACGTTCCGTGGAATCTAACTTCCGGTGAGCATTTGGACCGTAATCACTGGTAACGCCGTAAATGAAGTCTTTCGGGTGATCCTGGACGTGTTTCCTGAACTCTGCGTGACTTTTTGTCAGACGGTTGAGTGCCACACGACCGAAGCGAACTTTCTCGCGTGATCGTGCAACCCGCTCGAGGTTGGTTAGGGTTAGATCATGTAAATCATTGAGTAATACGGTCATATTTGACGAGCATAAAACAGTGCCTATGCCGAAAAGGGTTGGGATAAATTTGTGCCGGCTGCTGAATTCGAGATTCGATGGTGTGGCGTATTCTGGCTAGTGCTAATATATCACCGAACTAGAATAGATTTAACCAAACGGTCCTCTATATGAGCCGAAATCCCAGATACGACACATTATTTGAGCCCGTCAGGATTGGCCCCGTCACGACACGTAACCGTTTTTTTCAAGTGCCGCATGCCAGCAGTACCGGGCATGAATTACCCAATATTCGAGCAGGTCTACGGTCGATCCGCGCTGAAGGCGGGTGGGGTGTCGTCTGTACCGGTTACTGTTCAATCCATCCCAGTTCAGATGACGCGCCCCACCGCTATTCACGCCTGTGGGATGAGGAAGACGTTCGAAACTTGTCCCTCATGACCGATGCGGTCCATAACCATGGCGCACTGGCCGGGGTTGAGCTTTATTACGGCAGCAGTCATGTGCGTAACCTCCATACACGCGAGGCCGTTTTGTCACCATCGGGTGTGCCGATCAGGACATCAGGTGGAGGACCACTGTTGCACAGTCGGGTAATGGACAAGAAAGACATTAAGGCGTTGCGCGGATGGCAGGCGGATGCAGCCAAGAGAGCAAAGCGCGCTGGGTTCGATATTGTTTATGTCTATTGTGGCATGCGGTTTGGACCCTATCAGTTTCTGTCCCGACACACCAATCATCGAACCGACGAATACGGAGGCATCCTGGAGAACCGGGTGAGACTGCTCCGAGAGATGATTGAAGATACAAAAGAAGCCGTTGGAGAGAGCTGCGCTGTGGCCGTGCGATTTTCCACTGACGAGTTGATGGGGCCGTTGGGGATGCAATGGGAAGACGAGGGCATGTCAGTGCTAGAGCTGGTCGGTGAGCTTCCAGATTTATGGGACCTGAAGACATTTGGATTTGAAGACAGTTCTAATGCCCGTTATTCCGAAGAGGGCTATCAGGAGCCGTACGTTACCCACGCCAAGAAAGTAACCACTAAACCCATTGTCGGTGTGGGGCGGTTCACGTCCCCGGATTTTATGGTTTCGCAAGTGTCCCGTGGGGTCCTGGATCTGATCGGGGCGGCAAGACCGTCAATCGCTGACCCGTTTCTGCCGAACAAAATCGATTCGGGCCGAGAAGATGAGATTCGTGAGTGCATTGGCTGCAATATCTGCTATTCCTGTTTTCATGAGTCAGTGCCGATTCGTTGTACTCAGAATCCGACCATGGGAGAAGAATGGCGTAGAGGCTGGCACCCTGAGTACATCCAGGCAAAGGAATCGGAAGACTCGATCCTCGTGGTGGGGGGAGGCCCGGCTGGATTGGAAGCTGCCCGGGCTTTGGGCCAACGCGGATACGAGGTGACTTTGGCTGAGGCATCCGATGAACTCGGTGGTCGCCTACTGAGGGAGTGTCAATTGCCTGGGTTATCGACCTGGATTCGGGTCCGTGACTGGCGGGTTGACCAGATCAATAGGCTACCCAATGTTGAGGTTTATCTGGAAAGCCGATTAAATGGGGATCACATTTTGGAATTTGGGTTCCCCCATGTGGTGTTGGCGACGGGTGCAATCTGGACAACCGCGTTGACGGATCGTCGGGATGCTCCGTTCATGGCGACGACGGAAGGGACCCTATTGACTCCGGATGATATTTTCCGTGGGATCAAACCGACCGGCGCTGTTTTGATCTATGATTACGATCACTATTACATAGCAGGCTGCCTCGCGGAGCGTCTGGCTGTTGAGGGGATAGACGTGATTTATGTGACGCCAGCAGACAGGGTTTCCGATTGGTCTGAAAACACCCATGAACAGTGGTTCGCACAGAAAAGACTGTTGGAGCTCGGCTGTGAGATCTTCACGGGGTACTACATTCCCTTTTTTGACGGGGAAGTGGTTCGCGCGGAGTGTAAATATACGGGGCAGCTTAACGAGATTCGAGTGGAGAACATGCTCGTTGTGGGAACTAGAACTCCGAATCTGGAACTTTTTGAACAACTGGTTTTACGTGACAAGGAACTCAAAGAAGCGGGTGTCAGTAGGTTAACCCGAATAGGGGACTGTGATACGCCGGGCGCAGTCGTGCACGCTGTCTTTTCAGGTCACCGTTTCGCACGGGAGTTCGGTAGTCGAACCATAAGTCAGAATGCCGCAGCAGTAGAACGCGCACAACTTTTTTGACAGGAGGGGATGGTTTGTCAACGAAATGTCATCCCGGTGAGCCAATCAGCGTAGCACGGCGTCAACGCCGATCAATTCCTGTTTACGTTTTGCCACATACTCTTCGAGCTCTTCGAGTATTGCTGGGTCTAAAGGAGGCTGCTCGTAGTCCTTAAGGGCCTGTTTCCAGGTGGCATTCGCGCGTTGAGCCGAATCCAGGCCGCCGGCCTCGTTCCAGGTCTCGAAATTAGTCCAGTCTGAGACCAGTGGTGCATAGAAGGCGCTGTCGTAGCGTTCCATAGTGTGACTGGTGCCAAAGTAGTGGCCGCCGGGCTGGACTTCTCGCATCGCCTCGATAGCGAGGGTTTCGTCATTGACCACCAGCGGTTCAACAAACTCGGCCATCATCTGCAGCATCTCGACATCGATTATGAGTTTTTCAAAAGACGCCACCAGGCCACCTTCCAGCCAGCCACCGCCATGAGCAATCCTGTTGGCATGGCCCATGACGGCGCCCCAAAGGGACAGCTCACTTTCGTAGGCCGACTGCGCATCCACGCTGGTTGAGGCGTTGGTGTTACTGGAGCGGAACGGAATCTGGTAACGCCGGCAGAGTTGACCCGTAATGTGGGATGCCTTGGTCTGTTCCGGGGTGCCAAATGCCGGGGAGCCGGTGCGCATATCCACATTCGATGTAAATCCGCCGTAACCAGCGGGCACACCGGGACGTACCAGCTGCGTCAGCACAATACCGGCCAGCGCTTCAGCATTCTGCTGAGTAATGGCGCCGATCACCGTGACGGGAGCCATAGCGCCGGCGAGGGTAAATGGGGTTACGATTACGGGCTGGCCGGCCCGGGCAAGTTCGATCAGACCACCGGCCATCGGCCCATCAAGCAGCCGCGGCGAATTAGTGTTGATACCGCCGCCAATCACGACCTGATCGGGCATGGCTTCAAATGCAATACCGTGAAGAATGCAGGCCATATTCAAGCCATCCCGGGCCCGGTTACTGCCCAGCAGAGAGGTATTGATACATTTGTCTGTGTAGCGGATCTGGGCGAGCAGGATGTCTAGATGCCGACTGTTTTCGG
>CAZEKE010000083.1:0-4661 GCA_964512815.1 uncultured Acidiferrobacteraceae bacterium | reverse complement strand
TATCCGCAGACTCACTTTTGACCTCCTCGTCAGGGGTCTCGGCCGACTGATCTGAATGATTGACCTTTTTCATCGCTGGTGGAATCTCCGTCTGGAGCGCCCTCTGGGCGCCATTGAAGTCAACAGGGAGAAATTGGGGCGCGAATCCACTTTTTCAAGTGCAACAGCACAACCCACGGTTGAACTGGACCGCCGGCTCTAATGCAGGGACTTGAGCGCGTTGCCCAGGAAACGGGCGGTAATGTCCACCACCGGGATCACTTCCTCGTACGACATCCGGGTCGGTCCAACCACCCCGAGAACGCCGATGCAGCGTCCGTCGGACTCATAGGGGGCGGTGACGACACTGCATTCGGTCAACGCGTTGTAACCCGACTCCTCGCCGATGAAAATTGATATGCCCCGGGCATTCATGCTCTTGTCCAGCAGCTGCAGAAGATCCTGTTTGGCCTTGAAGGCATCAAAAATTTCCCTGAGTTTCTCGAGCTGATCAAAATCGGGAACACTCATGAGGTTCGTTTCACCGCTGACGACCACACCTTCGGAGACAGTCTCTTCAGTGAACAGTTCCTTGGCCATAGCAACTGCTGTACGCATGATCCGATTCATCGAAGCGCTGTCACGCTCCATATCTTGCAGCAGCCTCTGGCGGACACCGGTCAAAGACTGCCCGGAATACTGCTCATTGAAGTAATTCGCCGCTTCAACAAGCTCGGATGGCGAATACTTCCTGTCCGCCAAAAGTACCCGGTTCTGGACCCTGCCATCTGCCGTCACCAGGATCGCAAGTATCCTGTCGTCGGCGAGCGGCAGGAACTCGATCTGGCGGAAGTTAGCGTGTTCACCACCTGGCAGCAGTACGACCCCCGCAAAATGCGTGATCTGCGAAAGCAGTTCCGAGGCGGTCCCCATCAGTTCATCCGGATCTCTGGCCGAGGCCAACCCGCTGTTGATCTCCTTGACCGAGGTGGAGTCAAGCGGCTTGACCTTGAGCATGGTATTGACGAACACCCGGTATCCCAGCTGAGTCGGTATTCTTCCCGCTGACGTGTGGGGTGCCCGGATCAGACCCAGATCTTCCAGGTCCGACATCACGTTTCTGATGGTCGCTGCACTCAGAGCAAGTCCGGACTCGCGGGAAAGGGTCCGGGAGCCCACCGGCTCTCCGTCATTGATATAACGACGGACCAACTCCCGCAGTAGAGTCTCGGCCCTGTCGGTGAGTGTAATTTCCGGTACGGTTGTCATCACCTGAAAGCGTTTTTCTGTGATCAGGCTGCTTGGATGTAAAATCCCTGCTGTTGGATCGGCGGGCCCGGTACATCTCAATCATACCACCGACCGGCCCACAGGTAATTGTCAACACGGTAGACACAATGCGTTCGCAAACCAATCACGTCATCAGCCAACGCTGGACCTGACCGACATGCTATTCAATTCAGTGGGTTTGTACGGCCGCTACAAGGACCCCACGGTCAATGTCACCCTGACCGAACTCAGAAAACACCTTGAAATGAAGGGCATTCAGGTGTTTCTGGGCGACACAACGGCGACCGGAATTTCCGGCACAAGAATCGAGGACTCCGGTGCTGCGGTGCCGGAGACGATCGACCTCGCAATTGTCGTCGGTGGCGACGGGACCATGCTGCACGTTGCCCGGCAGCTGGCACAGCACGCAGTGCCGCTGATCGGTGTCAATCTGGGCCGTCTTGGATTTCTGACTGATATCTCTGCCGACCGAATGCTGGCCGACATCGACGAGGTACTGCGCGGTGAATTCTCCCTTGAGGAACGAATGATGCTGTGCGCCCAGATCACCAGCAACGGTGAAATGGGTACGGAAATCACCGCCCTGAATGACATTACACTGAGTAAAGGGAACACCGGACGGATGATTGAGTTCGATACCCGGGTCAATTCCGAGCCGGTAGGCCGAACGCGGGGGGATGGTGTGATCGTCGCATCACCCACAGGCTCAACCGCTTACGCCTTGTCGGCCGGCGGACCGATCCTTCACCCCCTGTTGCCGGCAATGGTGTTCGCCCCGATCTGCCCTCACACCCTTGGTCACCGTCCGATGGTTCTGGATGGCGCCAGTGTCATCGAACTGGAAGTACTCGACCTTGCAGGTGCTAACGGCAATGTCTTCATCGATGGGCTTCACCAGCTCTCAGTCACCGGAAACGAAGTGATCCGAATTCGACGTGCCGAGACGGTGACCCGCATGCTGCGCATCAACAGCCACAACCACTTCACCGCTCTGCGTTCCAAGCTCGGCTGGGGATGACCCGCTGCAAACAGCGCGATGATCAGCTGGATTGACGTCCGAGATTTCCTGATCGTCAAACAGGTCGAGCTCTCCTTTGGCCACGGCCTTACTGTCATCACCGGTGAAACCGGCGCCGGAAAATCCATCATTGTCGATGCACTTGCCATTCTGCTCGGCAGCCGGACATCCGCTGAGATAATCCGATCAGGCTCTGAAACGTGCGAAATTCAGGCCGGCTTTGAGCTCAGCGAGAACCCACGGGCCCGGGAGTGGCTCGATCAGCATGAGCTTGGTACCGATGCCCCGGAGTGCACGCTGCGCCGGGTCGTGTACCAGAATAAGGCCTCGCGGGGTTTTATCAACGCCCGCCCGGTCCCGATACAGTCATTGCGGGAACTCGGCCCGCTGCTGGTGGATATACACGGGCAACACGAATACCACCTACTGCTGAAGAAACCCGTACAGAGAACGACGCTGGATTCCTTTGCAGGTATAGACGAGGACGTAGGCCGGATCACACAGACCTACGATCAACTGAGTCAATCCCGGGCTCAATTGCAGCATCTTCGTGCTGAGGCCGAACAATCGCAACAGCAACAAGACTATCTGCGCCACCAGTTCGAAGAGCTGTCCGAACTGAATCCGGACCCGGCCGAGCTCGACACCCTGAATGCGTCCCACAGCCGTCTGTCCCACATCCGGGAACTGGCGGAAGGGACCTGGCACATTCAGCAGGAACTGGACGAGGCAGAAGATGGTGCCGTGTCAGCACTGCTGGCCGGGGCAACGAGTCGACTGTCGGAACTCGAAGCGTACGACCCGCAGCTCAAGGACTGTAAAGCGCAGTTGGAAAGCATCGCCGTGCTGCTGTCAGATGCCCTCACTGACCTACGACGCTGCCGCTCCGGTTACGAACATGATCCTGATGAGTTCGAACGTCTGGATGCAAGACTGACGCTGTTGCACGATATGTCCCGAAAGTATCGGGTCAACCCTGAAGATCTGCATGAAGAACTGGGCAGGATCAGCCAGGCGCTGGATGCCGCCATGACAAGCGAAAAAGAAATCCAGGACACCGAGCGACAGATCGAGTTGCTCGAGAAGAATTACGACGAACTGGCAGAAAGAATCAGCCGCGCACGGACAGCGGCGGCGGCGCGCCTGGGCTCCACAGTGACCACCCAGCTGGCTGATCTAGGACTGGAAGAGTCGGTATTCTCGGTTGAACTGATCGTACTGGACCAGGATCGTGCCGGCCGTCACGGGAGGGAATCGGTAGAGTTTCAGGTCAGGACCATCGCTGACCGGGAAATGGCACCCCTCGATCAGGTGGCGTCCGGAGGCGAACTGTCCAGGATCAGCTTGGCGGTACAAGTCGTTACTTCTACTATAGATTCAGTTCCCAGCTGTATCTACGACGAGGTCGATATCGGGATCGGAGGCCGCATAGCCGAGATCGTGGGCAGCAAACTACGCGAACTCGGCAAAGAGCGCCAAATTCTGTGTATCACCCACCTCCCCCAGGTAGCGGTTCAGGGCAGCGGTCACCTGCTGGTGACCAAATCGGGTCAATCGGGCCTGAAGATCGACACGCTGGACCCGCAATGCCGTACAGAAGAGATCGCCCGCATGCTGGGCGGCATCCAGATCACTCGGCAGACACGGGCACATGCCGAAGAAATGCTGCAGAAAGCGACGGCGTAACACATTTGAGGCTGGAGTCCACGTAAGGCCCATGTCATCATCAGGGTTACCGCCATGCACTTGTTCGCCATGTGAGGATTCGACCCGAACCGTCTTTCCGGAATGATGATGCGCCCTCTGACACTGGCCGCTGTGGCCCTCACTCTGATACTGGTAACCGGCTGCGTGCGGACCTACCGTATCGACGTCCAGCAGGGCAACGTGGTCAGCAAAGCCCAACTCGATCAGGTGCAGACCGGCATGACCAGGGCCGAAGTGAAATTCCTGCTCGGGTCACCACTGGTTGCTGATCCGTTTCACTCCGAGCGTTGGGATTACTATTTCAGCTTCAAGTCCGGAGAGACAAAGGAGACCGAACAGCGCCACCTGACCCTCATATTTGAAGACGACCGTCTCGTCGAGATGAAGCGGGATCTGGATGGTGCACCGGCCGCGGAGACCCCCCAGGCCGAAACTGATTCTGAAGAGCCGGGATTTCTCACCCGTACCTGGCAGAAACTCTGGCGCCCCCGGGAAGACCCGTCCGACTGAGATTAGCGCGAGGATTTCAGTTGTGCCCGTCGACGACGGGCCTCGCCGGGCGATATCAGCAGGGGCCTGTAGATCTCGACCCGGTCACCGGTTGCGAGCACCTGATCGTGGCCGATTCGCCTGGAGAAGATGCCCAAAGCGAGCTTTTCGAGATTCA
>CAZEKE010000082.1:0-2601 GCA_964512815.1 uncultured Acidiferrobacteraceae bacterium | reverse complement strand
AGAGAGCACATATAAGACCCTCTTCGACCGGAGTCTTGCCGTCCAAAAGCGCAAGCGCCCCCTGTATGTTCGTATAGCCGGTATCCAGTGACGTGCGGGCTTCAGATTCACTCATCAATCCCCAGGGCAGGTTATAGAAGGGGCCGCTTGCAAAAGCGATCCCCCAATAAGCCATCGCACATGTCGGGTCGATATTGGCCGCTCGCCTGAAACATTCCACGGCCTCCTCATGATTGAAGCCATAGCACCAGATCAGGCCCCTATCGAACCACGTCTGCGCTTCGGGACTGGCAACCGTGATCGGTCGCGAGTACCCTCCGAGTTCAAACGAATAGCTCATCGTGCACCGGTGGCTGTGAGCACCCGGGGATCTACCCCAAGACCTCTTCGATTAGTCTTCCCAGACATAAAACCCTTCGCCGGATTTTCGACCCAGCTTGCCCTCTGCAACCATACGCTGCAACAAGTCGGGCGGGCGAAATTGCTCAGCACCCAGTACCCGGCACAGGTAGTCACCGACCGAGAGTCGCACATCCAGCCCCACCAGATCCCCAAGACGCAGCGGCCCGATCGGATGGCGGTAACCGTGAACCATCGCAGCGTCGATATCTTCAGGACTTGCTACGCCTTGCTCGACCATGCGGATCGCCTCCATCCCAAGGGCGATTCCAAGACGGCTGCTGGCAAAGCCGGGTGAGTCATTGACCACCACCAACTCCCGGTTCATCAGTCTGCCGATTTCTCGTACCGTATCAACCACCTGCTCGGATGTCTGTCTTCCACGAACAATTTCGAGCAACCGTACGATGTGGGCCGGGTTGAAAAAATGCATACCGATGACCCGTTCCGGACAGGGTGTGCTGGCTGCAATCTCAGAGATGCTGAGAGAGGAGGTGTTGGATGCCAGAATCGCGTGCTGAGGTACCCGTGTGCTGACCTGCCCAAAAATCTGCTGCTTGAGCATCATGCGCTCCGGAACCGCTTCGATCATCAGATCAACCTTCTGCACAGCAGCGTCCAGGTCATTGACGGTGGTCAGGCGGCTCATTGCCAGAGCCCTTTCGTCTTCGTTCAGTTTTTTGCGGGCAATACCTACAGCCAGCTCCTGATCGATCTGCTGGATGGCGTCGGCCAGGATTCCGGCGTCGACGTCGAAGAGCCGGGTGGCAAATCCGGACAAAGCGCTGACCTGGGCGATTCCACGGCCCATTGTGCCCGCACCGATCACTCCAACCGATTGAAAAGCCGTCATCGATTCGGGTTCTTTGTGGTCAAGGTGTTTTGCCGGCCAGATTTTGGGCGCTGTCGTAGCCCTCAATGACAACGAGATCGCCTTGCGACGCCTCCGTTCTCAGCGCTTTGGCCGATTGGTATTCGGGAGAATAGTAGCAATCCAGTGCAGCCTGGTAACTTTCAAACTCGATTACGATGTTACGTTCCCGCCCGGAGCCTTCGACAACCTCATGGGACCCTCCGCGAACGAGGAACCTGCCCCCGTACTTCGCGAACGGTTCGGCGTTCGCCCGGATGTAATGCTGGTACGCTTCAGGATCGGAGACATCGATTCGTCCAATCCAGTATCCTTTTGCCATCATGCGTTCTCCATCAGTTGGACCGACACGGCGCCGGTCTGAGCGGTAAACAGCGTACCCGACCGCCGGGACACCGCCGCGGCGATCACTTTGCCACTGTGAAGCGCTATTCTTCCAGTATAGGGCGAGAGAGCCGGAACCGTTCACAGTGACTCAGAACCCACCACCAGTTTTTGCTGATGATCACGGAAATTGGCCACTGGAAGGTGGTCCCTCACTCGGTCTTTTTCCCAGGTAAACGATGACCTTCAAGATTCCAACGCCTCTGCAGACCCTCGATGTCACGATGGATGACGGCGCAGTGGTCCGCGTCCGGCAGCACAGTCGGGGCACACTGCGTCTACTGCTCAGTCATGGTAACGGCTTTGCCATAGACGCTTATTTCCCGTTCTGGGGACCACTGCTCGAGCAGTTTGAAATTGTGGTATTCGATATCCGCAACCACGGCCAGAATCCGCTGCATCGCCTCGAGTCCCACGACCAAGCACACCTGGTTCAGGACTTTGAGACGCTGTATCGGCAGATACCGGATGCTTTCGGCACCAGACCGACGATCGGTGTTTTCCATTCGGTCTCGGCAATCACCGCACTGCTCCAGAACCTTAAGCATGGAAAACGTTGGGACGCGCTGCTGCTCGTGGATCCCTCTCTTACGCCACCTGCGGGCCACCCGCTGTATCAGCGCGCCTGTGGATTCGAGTTCAAGTTGCGTGACTGGGCGCTCGGGCGCCAGCATCAGTTCGAGAATCCTGCGGAACTTGCTGCGATCCTGAAATCCATGCCGCGAATGAACAGGTGGTGCGATGGCAGCCACGATCTGCTGGCGGCTTCTACGCTTCGGGAGAGCGGCAACCAGTGGGAACTGGCCTGTCCAGGGGCTTATGAAGCTCGGATCTACGCCGGCAACGCTGACCTGGACATCTGGCACCGGTTACCCAGCCTCACCGGCCCGGTCTGCAGTCTGGGCGCTGACCCTGTTCTGAGAGGCTCATGGCCGCCGGCGTTCCTG
>CAZEKE010000081.1:0-8047 GCA_964512815.1 uncultured Acidiferrobacteraceae bacterium | reverse complement strand
TCCAGGCCCGAACACACGGGCGTCTGGACTATTCAGTCTGTCGGGTTGAGTTCGGGTTTTCTGTGAGGTGATTTATGTCTGAAGAGACTGACAACGAACGCCGCCGAATGCTGACCACCGTGACCACCGGTGTCGGTCTCGTCGGCGCCGGCGCCTTGGCTGTGCCGTTTGTGGCGAGCATGGCACCCAGTGCACGGGCAAAAGCAGCCGGAGCACCGGTTGAAGTCGACATCAGTAAGTTGTCGGAAGGGCAGATGCTCGCGGTCGAGTGGCGGGGCAAACCGGTCTGGATTATCCGCCGTACACCGGAGATGCTCGAAGACCTGGCCCAGATTCGGGAAAAGCTTTCCGATCCCGACTCAGAGGTCGAGACCCAGCAGCCGGCTTACGCCAAAAACAAATACCGCTCGATCAAACCAGAACTTATGGTCGTGCTTGGAGTATGTACCCACCTGGGGTGTGCGCCGACAAAGAAATTCGAACAGGGCAAGGCCTCCGGGGTGAGCGACGACTGGGTCGGTGGTTTCTTCTGCCCGTGCCATGGCTCGTCTTTCGATCTTGCCGGTCGTGTCTACCGCAACGTGCCTGCGCCCACTAATCTGGAAGTACCGCCGCACTCGTTTCTGTCTGACGATCGTGTGCTAATCGGTGTCGGGCCTGAGGATACTGCCTGATGGCCAAGCTCATGGACTGGATCGACGACCGGTTTCCGGCCACCAAGGTCTGGCAGGAGCACATGGCGCAGTACTATGCGCCCAAAAACTTTAATTTCTGGTACTACTTCGGATCCCTGTCCCTGCTCGTGCTGGTGTTGCAGATTGCGACGGGTATCGTCCTCACCATGCACTACAAGCCGGATGTCTCGCTGGCGTTTGCATCGGTTGAGTACACAATGCGCGACGTGCCGGCTGGGTGGTTCATGCGCTACCTGCACTCTGTAGGTGCCTCGATGTTTTTCATCGTGGTTTATCTGCATATGTTTCGGGCAATGCTGTACGGCTCGTACAAGGGCCCGAGGGAACTGATCTGGCTGCTTGGCATGGTGATCTATATCGCGCTCATGGCAGAGGCGTTCTTTGGCTACCTCCTGCCCTGGGGGAACATGAGTTATTGGGGCGCACAGGTCATTATTTCCCTGTTCGGGGCAATCCCCTGGATAGGTGAAGGACTGGCGGAGTGGATTCGCGGTGATTTTGTGGTCTCGGACGCGACGCTGAACCGATTTTTTGCGTTCCACGTGATTCTTCTTCCCCTGCTTCTGGCGTTGCTCGTCTACCTGCACATCGTTGCCCTGCACAAGGTTGGATCGAACAATCCTGATGGAATCGAAATCAAGAAGCAAAAAGATGCTGAAGGCAAACCCCTGGATGGCGTTCCCTTTCATCCCTATTACACGGTCAAAGATTTTTTCGGCGTGAGTGTTTTCATGGCCCTCTTCCTGGCGATCGTATTCTTTGCCCCCGAGCTGGATGGCTGGTTTCTTGAAAAAGACAACTTCGAACCCGCCGACATTCTCCAGACACCGCCGGAGATCGTTCCGTTGTGGTACCTGACTCCTTATTACTCCATCCTTCGGGCGGTAACCTTTGAATGGTTGCCCGGCGGAGCTAAGTTGTGGGGCGTGTTGGCGATGGGGTTTGCAATCGTTCTGTTTTTCTTCCTGCCCTGGCTGGACCGGTCCAAAGTCCGGTCGATTCGCTACCGGGGCTGGATGTACAAGACGATGCTGACGCTTTTTGCCGTGAATTTCGTAATGCTGGGTTACCTTGGAACCAAGAATCCGGGTTACGTTGATCTGATCTGGTTCAAGAACGTTGTCTGGGCCCAGATCGGGCTGGTCATCTATTTCGCCTTTTTCCTGTTGATGCCGATCTATACAAAGCTTGACCGCACCAAACCGGAGCCTGACAGGGTGACCGGTCCATGAAAAGGTTACTGATCGCACTTTGTTTTGCCCTGCTGCCTGTGCTGGCAACAGCGGGAGGAGGTTCCAGCGAAGCACTCGATGAGGTGCAAATCGATCTTTCGGACAAGTCGTCTCTGCAACGCGGGGCAAGAACCTTCGTGAACTATTGCCTGTCCTGCCACAGTGCCGCCTACATGCGTTACGAAAGGATGGCGGCTGATCTCGATATCAACGACCAACTGTTACGGGAAAACCTGATGTTCGCCGCCAGCAAGCCGGGTGAACTGATGACCGTGACGATGTCGGAGGAGGGTGCCGAGGATTGGTTCGGCGTGGTACCACCGGACCTCAGTCTGACCGCCCGTTCCCACGGCCCGGACTGGATCTATACCTACCTGCGCAGTTTTTACCAGGACGATTCGACTGTAACGGGGTGGAACAACCTACTGTTTCCAAACGTTGCGATGCCGCACGTTCTCTACCGCTGGCAGGGATTGAGAGACGCACACTTCGAAGAGCATGACGGTGTGCAGGAGTTTGTGAGATTCGAAGACCGGGCGCCGGGGGAACTCAGCCATGATCAATATGATGCCGCTGTGCGAGACCTGACCAATTTCATGGTTTATCTGGCCGAACCGGCCAAGCTCGTGCGCTACAAAATCGGTTTCTGGGTCATGGTCTTCATGGCTGTTCTCATTCTGCTGTCCTATGCCCTCAAAAGGGAATACTGGCGCGATATTCACTGATCGAGAAAACCACCCGGATTTCTGGATCGTCGCTGCGCCCGGGCCGGCGGCGCAGGAAATTCAGTCGGTAAACGAAATGGAACTATGAAACTCTATTCAGGACCCCTCTGTATTTTTGGTCATGCCTGTCGCATCGTGCTGCAGGAGAAGACTATCGAATATGAAGCGTTGTACGTGCAACCGGGTGAACTTGAAGTTGAGTTGGCTGAGTTGAACCCGTACGGTGAAACGCCAACTCTTGTAGACCGCGACCTGGTTCTGTTCAGTTCCATGCTGATTAACGAGTATCTGGATGAGCGACTGCCTCATCCGCCTCTGATGCCGATCGATCCGGTGGGCCGCAGCCGTGCCCGGCTGCTGATTTATCGGCTGCGACGTGATTGGCTGGACCCGCTGCAGAACTGCATTGATGATCGGAAAAAGCCCGACAGAAAACTGGCCACGCTGGTCCGGGACGGCCTGTCGGCCATGGCTGGCCTGTTTGAAAACCAGAAATTTGTCCTCGGCGAGGAATTCAGTCTGGCGGACTGTTATCTTGGGCCGTTGCTGTGGCGGCTACCGATGTTTAATCTTAAATTGCCCAGGCAAGCCAGGGGATTGGAGGAATACGGTAACCGGATCTTTGCCCGTACATCTTTCGCCAGAAGTCTGAGTGAGGCGGAAAAAGAAATCAGAGGGGTCTGAGGGCAGGGAAACTCTGGGGCGATTCTGGCCTGTTGAGATCCCGTAAGCGCTCAGCATTAAGATGGAAGAAGGTACATACGATCTGATATCGACCCGGCCGTATCTTGTCCGGGCAATTCGCGAGTGGACCATCGACAACGGTCTGACGCCCCAGTTACTGATCGATGCGACGGTGGAAGGTGTAAATGTGCCTCCCGAGTATGTTCGGGACGGGCGTATCGTTTTGAACATTGATCCGGGTGCTGTTGTGGATCTTCACCTGGGTAATGAGGAGATCTCGTTTGCGACCCGGTTCCAGGGAAGGTCCATTCAGGTGATCTTGCCTTTGTCTTCTGTGATGGCGATATTTGCCAAGGAGAACAATCAGGGATTGTTTTTTCGCAGTGATTCGAGTCAGGTCGGGCAGTCAGACGATCAGGAAGTCACTAAAGATGTCCGCCGTGACCGTCCCGGGACAGGTTCACGGTCACACCTCAAGCTGGTTGAATAGTGCTCTCGGCCGTTAAAAAGCAAACCCCAAAATCCGTGCTGAGGGCATGAACGGCCAGATGCACGGTACGACGATTCTTTCCGTTCGCCGTGGAGATCGTGTCGTCATCGGCGGTGATGGTCAGGTGACCCTGGGTGAAACCGTGATGAAGGGCAATGCACGCAAGGTGCGCCGACTGCATGATGGCGAAGTCATCGCGGGATTTGCCGGCGGTACGGCGGATGCTTTTACACTGTTTGAGCGCTTTGAAGGCAAACTCCAGAAACATCAGGGCAATCTCCTGCGTTCGGCGGTAGAGCTTGCCAAGGACTGGCGTACTGATCGAATGTTAAGGCGACTCGAAGCGCTGCTTGCAGTGGCCGACCAGTCCGTTTCATTGATCATCTCCGGGACGGGCGATGTGGTTGAACCCGAATTCGGCATCATGGCAATTGGCTCTGGGGGGGCATATGCCAAGGCATCAGCCCGGGCCTTGCTCGAGGAGACAGAACTGGACGCCCGGGCCATCGTCGAGAAGTCGCTGCAGATCACCGCGGAGATCTGTATTTATACCAATCGTGAACTGACCATAGAGGAACTCGGGAATTGACGGTCTCTCAATCGATCGCCGGCAGTAGTTTAGGAAGAGTTGAAAATGTGTGCCGCGGAGAAAGCTGTACGGTACTTGCCAAGAGGAACGACTGATGTCCGAGATGACACCACGCGAGATCGTGCAGGAGCTCGACAAGCATATCATCGGACAGTCCAATGCTAAAAGGTCAGTGGCCATTGCGCTGCGGAATCGGTGGCGGCGATCGCAGGTTGAGGATGAGTTTCTTCGCAACGAGATCACACCCAAAAACATACTGATGATCGGTCCGACCGGGGTAGGCAAAACAGAGATTGCCCGCCGTCTGGCCCGTCTAGCTCGTGCACCTTTCATCAAGGTCGAAGCGACCAAGTTTACCGAGGTGGGCTATGTCGGCCGGGAAGTCGATTCGATCATCCGTGACCTGGTCGATATGGCTGTCAAAATGACTCGGGAAGAAGCGTTCGAGAGGGTAAAACCCCGTGCCGAGGATGCAGCCGAAGAACGGATTCTCGATGTACTGTTGCCGCCGGCGCGACAGATGGATGGTGACGATTCCGGCAATGGTGAGCACCTTGGAACCGAAGGTGCGGCCCGCCAGCGGTTTCGTAAGCTTTTTCGCGAGGGCAAGCTGGACGAAAAAGAGATCGAGATCGAAGTCAAAGGGCCGACGGTTGGGGTGGAAATCATGGGACCGCCGGGAATGGAGGAGATGACCAGCCAGCTGCAGGGCATGTTCCAGAACATCGGCGGACAGCAAAAGCAGAATCGTAAAGTAAAAATCAGCGAAGCCAGAAAACTGCTGACCGAAGAAGAAGCCGGTAAGCTGGTCAATGACGATGATCTGAAGCATGAAGCGCAGACACGGGTTGAGCAGGATGGGATCGTTTTTCTGGACGAGATGGACAAGATCGTCGGACGGACCGAATATCAGGGCGCAGATGTGTCCCGCGAAGGAGTACAACGTGATCTTCTGCCGCTGGTGGAAGGCTGTACGGTCAGTACGCGCTACGGGATGGTGAGAACGGACCACATACTGTTCATCGCGTCCGGAGCCTTCCAGTTAAGCAAACCTTCGGATCTCATTCCGGAACTGCAGGGCAGGTTACCGATAAGGGTGGAACTGGATGCGCTGACAACCGAAGATTTTGTCCGTGTTCTGACCGAGCCGGACGCTTCACTGACAGAGCAGTACGCTGCACTGATGGCGACCGAGGGGGTTCAGCTGGAGTTTTTGGCTGATGGAGTACAGCGGGTCGCAGAGGTCGCCTGGCAGGTCAATGAGTCGACTGAGAATATCGGTGCGCGCCGTCTGCACACGGTCATGGAGCGTCTCCTGGAGACCGTGTCATTCGAATCCGCCGACAGTTCCGGTCTTGTTCTGACCATAGACCGGGAATACGTCGACGAGCACCTGGACAAGCTGGCGGCGGACGAAGATCTGTCGCGCTATATCCTTTAGATCCTCTGCTTGATTAAGTCCCGCCACGAGCGCATCGGGTCCGTGGTGTCTGTCTCCTGGAAACAGGCCGCTTTCCAGCCCTGACAGGGGCTGTTCCCAAGCGTATACTGGGTCGTCCACCCCGAGCGGGAGGACGGCACGGTGCATGTGCTGCTGGTTGACGGACTGAATTTGATTCGACGGGTTTATGCCGGTGTACCGCAGGCCGAAGCCTCGGAAACCCGGTCGGAATCGGTTGTCAATGCGTGCCTGTTCTCGCTGCAGCGGGCTCTGCGTTCCCACCCCGCCACCCATGCCGTCTGTGCTCTGGACAGCAACGAACCGGGTTGGCGAAAGGCGCTCTACCCGGATTACAAGAAAAATCGTTCGCCGATGCCGGAAGAGTTACGCGACATTCTGCTTGATGTTGTTGAGGCCTTCCAGTCTGCCGGTGTCAGGTCAATCACGGTTTCCGGACTGGAGGCAGATGACGTGATTGCGACCATTGCCAGACGGGTGATTGATTCCAACAATGACGTGACGGTTCTTTCTACTGACAAGAGTTTCTGCCAGCTTATCGGATTCGGGGTCCGGGTCTATGACCATTTCGCTGATGTTGAGCATGATCGAAACTGGACCAGGACGCGGTTCGGTGTGGAGCCGGAGATTCTGGCTGATCTCTTCGCACTGGCCGGTGACACTTCGCTTGGAATTTCCGGAATCCGTTCGGTTGGCGTGCACACGGCAGTCAAGCTGCTCAATGACCATGGTACGCTCGAGGGCGTACTCGCGGCGGCGGGCGATATCACTGGTAAGCTCGGAAGCAAGCTGCGTGACGGCCGCGCCGATGCGCGGCTAGCGAAGAAACTGGTCTCTTTAGTGACCGATGCGCAGCTCGGTATGAACCTGAAGGATTTCCGTATCGGGGCGTAGCCCCAAGGATTTGGGCAGTAGATGCCCCTTTTACCGGACTCCTCTCGTTTATGTCTTTAAAGGTGTCGGCGAACGTCAGTCCGCGGTACGGGTGAGTTTCCCTTTCACCTCAAAAACCTCACCCGGCCGGCCCTCACTGTCCTCCCTGATTCGATGGTAGTGAAGGTTCATTGTGTTGCCTTGGTCCAGGAGTGTCCGGTGGTAACTGAACAGCTCAAAATCTCCCGTGTCAGGGATCAGTAGTCCGAAGATCGTCAGTTCGTTGTCACGGATACGTGCCCACAGATAAGGGTCACCTTTGAGAGGATCCAGGGGCTTTCGGCCCCCGAAAACGTTGACTTTCTGTCCTGCTGCGTAGATGCCCTCGCGGTCGGTCGGCATGAAGTCGATCGAATATTCTTTTTTTTTCTTCTTCCCTGAAGCGCTGGTCTTGATCGTCGCCCAACTGACTGTGAAGCCCTTCTTGTGTTTTTCAATCTCAACCTCGACTTCGCGGGGCGCCGTGCTCTGATCCACCCCGACAACCCTGGCCTGGCCGGCAAAGCTGCCAAGAAAGGGAGAGAATTCTGCACTTTTCACAGGCAGACTTACAGCGAGCAACATGATGGCTAATAGAACGGTGGTAACCGGTCTGGTGTTCATCTGGTCCTCTCCCAGTAGCGGCCCAGTGCGATTCGCACCTAGCAGTCTGAATTTCAAGCTCTGATGTTAACAGGTTCGGCGGTAGGCCGAGCGTGCCGTGTTAACGCAACTGATCGGGGTCAAGAATCTCAATTCGATCATCAGCGCCTAGTGTGACGGCGATTCCGTCGAGGGTCATAAAGCGGCGTCCGTCGATTGATTTTTTGTAGGCCTGATAGGTGATCGACTGCCCCTGGCTGTCGGTAACCTGGATATTCATGATTCGGTGCTGCTCGTTCCAGTGCAGCACGAACACCAGCGCCGAGGTCGCGATGACCAGTCCGAGCAGAGTGTAGGCGACGAACCGGGCGGAAACGCCGCCTGCTGCCTGATCGTCGTCGGAGGGTTCGGCCGGGCGGGTAGTCTGTGATTTAACCCTGAAAATCAGTGCCACGGCAATAATGACCGCCAGCGTAAACAGGATCTTGGTCAGCATGACTGAAGCCCTATCTGTGTTGTAGGTCTGGCTAAGGGGTCACGCCGGGATCTGCCGGCGGCAACTGCAGGTAGTACCCGGTATCCTGGAGTTGTTGCCGAACGGTGACGGGGTCTGCGCCCGCCAGTGTCCGGCCTGGAACCAGCTCCAGGGACATCACCT
>CAZEKE010000080.1:0-3162 GCA_964512815.1 uncultured Acidiferrobacteraceae bacterium | reverse complement strand
AAAGACAAGCGGGCATCCTACAAGGAGCCATCGGATCCGTGAGTTCACGCGGGAGAGGGATCAATTACAACGGGAGATGGAAGATGATATTTGACCAGCGAACCTATACTTGCAAAGCCGGGACCATCAAGAAACAGCTGGCCCTTTACGAAGAGCATGGTTGGGGCCCTCAGACACGCCACCTCGGCCAACCGATCGTTTATGCCGTCACCGAGGTCGGTAACGTGAACACGTATGTCCACATCTGGGCTTATTCGGACATCACCGACCGGGCAACCAAGCGCCAAGCGATGCAGGCCGATCCCGACTGGCAGAAATACCTTGCCCGGAGTGGAGAGGCGGGTTACCTGATTGCCCAAGACAACAGGATCCTGGTTTCAGCACCGTTTTACTCGCCTCCAAGTGAGTTTGAGAAGCTGAATTCAGACTGAGATGCCGGCTACCATTTGTTCGAAAGGAGACCTTGTCGGTCATTCGATCCGGTAGAGTCTTACGGCGTTGTCATGAAACAGCTGGGCTTTCTCCCCAGCTGTGTAGCTGGAGGCCAGCCGTTTGAACGCGTTCCACAACACGTTGTAGCTGCAGCTGACTTTATCGACGGGAAAGTTCGATTCGAACAGGCAGCGATCAGTCCCAAACGCTTCAATCGTGTGCTCGAAGTAGCGGCGGGTGGCGGTGGCCAACGTCTGACTGTCCGGCGGGTCCGCTTTCAGGTGCCAGCCAAAGCCGTTGACTTCCATGGCGATGCCGCCGAGTTTGGCCACCACGTTGGGACACCCAGCCAGTGCCGAGATGGCTCTGCGCCATGCGTTGAACACTTCGTCTTGCTGTCCCGCGTAAGGTCCGACGCCAATGGGGCCGCCGAAATGATCGAGAATGATTGTGGTGTCTGGAAACGACCAGGCAAGAGCGCTGAGTTCGTCGATCTGGGTGTGATAGCACCAGCCCTCGAAACTGAGGCCCCGAGGCGCCAGGTGAGCGAACCCCTCGCGGAATTTGGGGTCACCATAAAGTCCTGCCGGCGGACTGGTGCGATGATCGGGTACAGCAGGGTCGTCATCCCGGGCGGCGGCCTGCCGGATGCCCCGGAACCGACCGTTGCCGGCAGCCAGCTGCGCGTCAAGGACCCCGGCGACGGCGTCACCTGCACTGAGACTCGCTGTTCCCACAATACCCGCTGCGACCCGGGTCGTTCCGTAGTTGCCCGAGGCGCTCATTGCAGCCAGACCGTTGGCAAACTCGGTCTCGCCGACGGGCCGCATTGCAACCGGTCCGCCCAGACGCCACATCGTACCGCACTCGATAAAGACGCTGGAAACCACATTGTGGCCACTGCTCGTATCGGCGAGGTATTCATCCAACAGGTAGCGACCGGCGACGTTGCCAGTCCTGTGGTCCCACAAGTGATGGTGGGCATCACAGATCGGCAACGCAGCGTCCAGCGTCTCTTCCTGAGTCCGGGCGAGCCAGTCGTCGTGTGACACAGGTTCGGGCACAGTCTGTTCGGCGGACGGGACCGCGATTCGTCTTAGCCCATCCCCTTGTCGTACTGACGGGGCTGGTCTTCCTGCGGCGGGTGAGCGCGGATCGCCTCGAGGTTGAGGTCAGTGCCCCATCCGGGCCCGTTAGGCAGGTGCAGCTCGCCGTTCTCAATGCGAGGTGGATGGGTGACGATGTCATCCTTCCATGCGACGTCATCGATATCGATCTCCATGATCCGGAAATTCGGGATCGCAGCACAGAAGTGGGCGCTCATCAGTGTGGACAGATGACCGTAGAAGTTATGCGGTGCGACGTTCACCTCGAAGCGCTCGGCCAGTGCAGCGATCTTCAATGACTGCCAGATACCGTTCCAGGGAACATCGACAATCGAGATATCCATCGACTGGCGTTCAAAAAATGGCCGGTAGCCGCGCAGTCCGAACAATGACTCGCAGGATGCGATCGGAGTACGGACCGAGCGCCGGATCAGGGCCAGCGCATCCGGGTCGTAAATATCGATCTCGTACCAGCCAAGTCCAAGGTCATCCAGCGCCCGCGTGACGCTGAGATAGCCTTCTGTCCGGTAGTTGAAATTCAGATCCAGCAGTATCTCGATGTCGGGACCGGCGCCTTCACGGAAAGCCGAGAGCTGATCGCGCAGAGCCCGGGTGATTTTCCGGTCCGGGTTTAATTGAGGCCATCCTGGTGCCCGTGCAAAGCCTGGCTGGTGCATTCTGGGTTGGCCGTCGAACAGGAATATGTTGGTTTTGAGAGCCCCAAAACCGAGGCCTGCGACCTCTCGCCCTAAATTGGCCAGGTCATCCAGTGACCTGATCTCGGGTTTGTCCAGATAAGCAGACGTCTGACCCAGGCGGTAGGAGCCGCAGTGCGACCAGTAGAGTTGCAGGCGATCACGTACGGCACCACCAAGTAACTCGTAGACCGGTACATCTAGGGCCCGGGCTTTCAGGTCGACCAGCGCATTCTCGATCGCGGCGATGGCCTGCTGTGCCATGCCGCCATGAGCCTGCCGGGTACGGGCGTAAAGCTCCGCGGAAATCCGCTCGTGGGCCAGGGCATTATGGCCGATCACCCAGTCCAGCAGAGCCTCGATGAGCGCCGTCAGTCGCGGGCTGCCATAGGACTCGTTGTATTCAGAGATACCGGTGGTACCGTCTTCGGCGATGAGTCTCAGAAACGAGAACTTGCGCCAACCGGCATCGCAGTGAAGTGTTTCGTAGGATTCAAGTTTCATGTCAAACTCCGGTGCTCATTCTACACAGAGTTCGGTCCGGGCAAAGGCCGGAGGGGTGATGCAATGTACGATCTGCTGTTGAAGAACGCGCGGGTGCTGGATCCTGGCAGTGGCCACGATGCGACAGGGGATGTCGCGTTTGCCGAAGGCCGGGTTGCGGCGCTTGCCGAGAACATCGCTGACTCAGAATCACACCAGGTTCGGGATGTGACAGGGCTGATCGTGACCCCGGGTCTCATTGACCTGCATACACACGTGTACTGGGGCGGCACGTCTATCGGTATCGATCCGGATGACTATGCGCTCCAATCGGGAACCACCACCCTGGTCGACGCGGGTACGGCGGGTCCGGCCAATTACCGGGGGTTTCTCAAACACGTTATCGAGCCGGCTGTACCCAGGATTCTTGCGTTTTTGAATATTGC
>CAZEKE010000079.1:0-7745 GCA_964512815.1 uncultured Acidiferrobacteraceae bacterium | reverse complement strand
GCCGATATGCCATCCATGCCCATGGCCCACAACGTTGAACCGGTGGCCGCGCACAACGCCGGCAACGGTATGTACCACGTCCAGATCACTCTGGAGATGTACGGTGAGTGGGCGCTCAAACTCGAGTTCACCAAGCCTGGTCGCGATTTGGTTATAAGCAAGTTGGTGTTTGCCAAGGATTCCGTCAGCCCGGCGGGTGGCGAGAGCTGCGGACACAATCACAAGAAACATGACCACAAAAAGCACGACCATAAAGAGAAAAAGGACTGAGGGCGGGTCCGGCACACTATGGGGACTGCAACAGCGCCGTGACCGGACCGTGTGCTTTACACCGCTCGACTGCCGTCGTCGACCTCGCTCAGTAACCGGCGCATGATCTTGCCACTGGAGGTTTGAGGAACGCTGTCGACGAACTGAACAGCGCGAGGAACCTTGTAGGCAGCGAGGGACTCCCGGCAGAAGTCGACGATTTCCTGACCGCTGGCCCGGGCTTCTGGTTTGAGCACCACGTACGCCTTGGCGAGCTCACCTCTCGTCTCGTCCGGAATGCGCCCAACGGCCGCCAGGGCCACGGATGGGTGACCGCAGATGACCCGCTCCAGCTCGGCGGGGTAGATGTTGTAGCCCGCCGTCAGGATCATGTCTTTCTTGCGGTCTACAATGGTGAAATAACCGTCTTCGTCCTGGGTTGCGATATCCCCGGTGTGCATCCAGTTACCCGGTGCCATGACATCGCTGGTCGCCTGCTCGTTGGCGTAATAGCCCATCATCACCAACGGGCCGCGAACCATGAATTCACCCTCTTCGCCAACGTCTAGTTCTACTCCGGGATCATCGGCCGAGACGATCTTACCCTCGCTGCCGGGATACATCAGGCCGATGGTGCCCGGTTTGTTGTCACCGTAATAAGGGTTCGCAGTCGCCGCACCGGCAAGCTCTGTCATTCCCCACAGCTCCAGAACCGGCGTCTTCACCCGTTCCGTCCATTCAATCGATTTCGCCGCCGGCAGAGTTTGCCCACCCACGGTTGAACGCGTGAGAGAAGACAGATCGTAATCATCGAATTTAGGATGGGACAGCAGGAAGTAATACACCGTCGGCACGCCATCGAGGACAGTGGCCCGGTGCTCCTGAATCGCCGATAGAACGGCCTCTTCTTCGAACCTCGGCACTATGACCAGCGTCATACCGTACATGAAACTGCTGTTAAAGACGACTGAACCGTAGACATGGGGCAACGGCAGTGAGTTGACGAGCACATCCCGCTCGGTCCGCACATGCATCAGCGCCGTACCGTACGCATTAGTCACGATGTTACGGTGCGAATGCATGGCACCTTTGGGATGACCCGTAGTGCCCGATGTGTAGCAGATGGCCGCCAGATCGTCGCGGCTGCGCTGCGGCACATCAAAGGTATCAGTACCCTTTCTGAGCCAGTCTTCAAACGACGAGGCTCCGGCGCCCACCTCTTCGCCGAACAGCACGACTTCGTTGAGCTCACCGCTGCCCTTGAGATCCAGCAGCGGTTCAGCCTTGTCGGCTGAACCGATCACAGCCTTGGTACCGCTGTCTTCAACGACATACCCGACTTCATCGGGAGTCAGCATAACGTTGATGGGGTTAATCACCGCACCGGTTTTGGCGATACCATGGTAGCTGACTGCCCATTCCCAGCAGTTGGGTGAATACAGCGTCACCCGGTCTCCGGGCCCCACACCGGCTGCCTTGAGGCCATTGGCAATCCTACAGGCCATCGCATCGATCTGGCTGAAGCTGAACTGCTTGTCTTCAATAATCAGCGCGGTCTTTTTGCCGTACAGGTGCGCGCAGACCCGTGAAATATCGCCTACTGTCCGTATCATTCTGGTCTCCTCCTCGGTCTCCCGGTTGATCACTCTGCCTGTAACGCCTGCGGCGGAATCAGCCCTCGGGCATAGTGTCACGAATCGACGGCCTGTCCGCCAGCGACTCGGCCCACTTCACAAGGTTCGGGTGACCGACACGCCATTTGAAATCCGGGTTCCAGCGCTCCAGATGCAGCGCCGTGATCAGGGTCAGCTGCGCCATATTGTCCAGCGACCCCTGAAGAGCGGGGTGACTGGCCTCGGACTCCCAGACGTCGACCAGGCGTGCAGCGCGGTCACACTCATGGGCAATAACGCCAGGCGATCGTTCATCCGGTGGCCTGAATCCCTCCCGGATCCAGACGCTCACCCCTTCGACCAGACTTCGGGCCAGCCCTTCGAGACGCCTCACTTCCAGTCCGGCGTCACCGGGTGGTGGTTCAAACTGCGGGGCCGCGTCCAGATGGTCCAGGAAATGACACACCAGCTGCGAATCTTCCAGTCGCCTGCCGTCGGGCAGCACCAGGCAGGGTACCCGGCCGGAAGGGTTCACCCGGTAATACGGGCTGTTGGCCTGCCGGGTCTTCGCGATGATCTGCTCAACACGGCTTTCCAGCCCTTTTTCCAGGACCACGAGCCGAGCCAGACGGGCAAAGGGGGAATTCGTTGTGACGTAGAGTTTCAGTCCTTGATGGGATTCTGGCACGGGGCCGCTCCGGGTCGCTGGCGGGTTTTCAGGGTATCTTGGTGTCCGATCGCGTATCAAGTCAACTCACGACCCGTGAGGCACCGGCGGAGGGCTCCATGAGCTGGCCCTGCAGCGTTGTCAGCGTCTTTCAAATTGAATAGGATGTTCACCGCCCTTAAGGGGCGTGAGTGCTGTGAAACGCCCCGAGAACACACGCACGGCTGTGCGCGAACACAACGTTCCACAACATGCTGGCACAGGCCTCCGACAGCGTTCTGATCGTAGTTGACGTGCAGGCGTATTTCCTCGAGAAAATCCCTGTTCACCAGCGCGTTGTGCTCGTCTCCCGGATCGCCTGGCTGATGCGGGCTGCCGGTTGTCTGGATGTTCCTGTCATCGCCACGGCCGAAAATATCTCTGCGCTTGGCCAGCTGTTGCCGGCCCTCAAGACCTTGCTGCGCGGCAACTTGCCGGTGTACGACAAACTCAGTTTCGGCCTGCTGACACAGACTCACATAAGGGAGGCCCTCGAAGCGCTCGACAAGTCGGAGGTAGTGCTTGTGGGCCTAGAAACCGACGTCTGCATTGCTCATTCAGCGCTGCAGCTGCATGCCGCGAGCTACCGGACCCTGGTCATTGCCGACGCGACCGCCTCGCCGGAACCCAACCATGCCGCTGGGCTGAAGCGGATGGAGAACGCAGGTATCATAATCACCAATACCAAGGGGATTTTTTACGAATGGGCCCGGGATGTGCCGGGCGCGGCACGACTGCGCAAACAACTTGGCCCTGATCTCCCTCCCGGACTTATCCTGTAAATCAAAGCCCGGCGCGGTCATCGCCCGGAATTCAGACCATAAGATGATCGAAGACCCCCGAACCGAACAAGACCTTGCCTCGGTGCTGGGCAGACGCGCAGCACAGATCCCTGACACCCCGTGGATCGTGACGGACGATCGATCTTACACTTTTCATGAGATAGACCGGTCTTCGAGCCGGCTTGCCAGCGGGTTCAGTGGGCTCGATATCACCGCCGGTGACACCGTACTCGTCATGCTGCCTGATACGGTGGAATTCATTCGCGTGTGGTGTGCGTTGTCAAAACTCGGGGCCATTGAGGTTCCTGTCAACGTACATTACAAGGGCAACCTACTGGCCTATCTCGTTAACGATTCACTGGCACGCCATCTTGTCATCGACGCCCGGTTTCTCGATCGGTTCGAGCGGCTCGCACCGGACCTCCAACACCTCAAACGGCTGATTGTCCGCGACGGGAATCTCGCCGAAGTGCCCGAAGCGCTCGCTGAAAAATTTGAAATCGTCGACTTCCAAACGCTGGAGCACGACAAGGCATGGTCCGGGGCGGGTCCCGTTTACCGGGATCTCATGGCCGTGATGTACACCTCCGGCACCACCGGTCCTTCTAAAGGCGCCACGGTATGTCACGCCCACGCCTACGAATACGCCTTCGGCGTGACCGAGATGCTGGCCCTGGATGCGGGAGACGTCTACTACGCGCCCCTGCCGCTGTTCCATCTCGCCGGACAATTCGCTGTCGTTTACGCCAGTTGTATTGCAGGGGCAACAGCGGTGATCTGTGGAGGCTTCAGCGCGCAGCGTTATTGGCAAGATATCGCACGGTTTGAGGCCAACTGCTCTTTTCTACTGGGCGCCATGGCCAATTTTCTCTATCAGCAGCCGCGCACTGCCACGGATCAGGCGAACCCGCTGGAACGCGTGCTGATGGTGCCGCTGATTCCGGAGGTTGAGGATTTCAAACAACGCTTCGACTGCCGTGTCTCGACGACCTGGGGCGGTACGGAAATGAACTGCCCGATGCGCTCGGGGTTTGACCTGGTGGACAACAAAAGCTGCGGTCGGGTCGCCGAAGACCGCTACGAAGTCCGCATCGTCGATGAGAATGACGCTGAGGTGCCCCACGGTGTGCCCGGGGAAGCACTGGTCAGGACCCGAGAACCCTGGATCATGAGCAATGGCTACTGGAACCATCCGGAGTGGACCGAAAAAGCCTTTCGTAACCTCTGGTACCACACCGGCGACATGCTAATGCGCGATGCCGAAGGCAATTTCTATTTTGTCGACCGGACCAAGGATGCTATTCGAAGACGTGGCGAGAACATCTCGTCAATGGAAGTCGAAAACGAAATCAATGCCAGCACGGACATCGTCGAATGTGCGGTCATCCCAGTGGCCTCGACACACACCGAGCAGGACGTGATGGCTGTGGTCGTAGCCCGCGACCCGTCGACGTTCGATCCGGCCACGCTGATCGAGTTTCTGGTGCCCAGGCTGCCCTATTTCATGGTGCCACGTTACATCGAACAGGTCGACGCCCTGCCCAAGACCCCGACCGGCAAAATACAGAAATACCCGTTGCGGGACCGGGGTCTGAGCGGCAACACCTGGGACCGGGAGGCTGCAGGACTGAAGATCCGCCGCTGCTAAGGCGCATGGCTGTTCCGGCCGGTGATGGATCATCCGGGGCCCCACCAGTCGAGGGTCATGCATCCGGGTGGTGCACAGCCCTCGCTATAATGCCGGCAATGCGTTCCTCGGCCCGATATGCTGCGGTTTTATATCTGGTGCTGGCGTGGATCGAGTTGGCATGGCCGAATCAGCTGCGCCTTGCCACTGACCTCCGCCAGACCGGAGCGCTCTCCGAATCTCAAAGGATTCCCATTGTTCTATTTTTCAGCACAACCGGCTGCGGGTACTGTGAAGCTGTCAAGACAGAGTTCCTCGACCACATCTCGACCGATGGACATAAAACCGCAAAGGCTCTGCTGCGCGAGATCCGTCTCGACAGCACGGATCAGTTGGTCGGTTTTGACAGCCGGCAGACGACCCATGCCGGGTTTGCCGAAAGGCGGGGTATTGCGATCGTGCCGACTATCCAGTTCACCGACGGCCACGGCATGGAATTAGCAGATCAGATCGTTGGTCTGAGTACGATCGGGTTTTATGGTGTTTACCTTGAACAGAGCATCGACCGGGCCCGAGACAGATTACGCGACAAGATGAGGGAGTCACAATGACTACGTTTGTCACCGATGCCGCCAGTGCCCCGCTGAAGCTGTCTGACCAGAAGGTACTGCCGGAGTGGATCGATTTCAACGGCCATATGAACGTTGCCTACTACGTTGTGGCATTCGACCACGGGGTTGACGGGCTGACCAACCACCTGGACATCGGCCCGGAGGGGATCGAGCGGCGCGGGACATCGACGTTTACGCTCGAAATGCATATCAATTACCTGAAGGAGCTGAACCTTGGAGACCCGCTACGACTGACCTGTCAAATGCTGGATTTCGACATCAAGCGCGTCCATTACTTCTTCTGCATGTACCACGCGGAGAAAGACTACCTGGCGGCGACCTGTGAACAGATGCTGCTCCACGTGGACCTCGCCGAACGACGGTCTTGTCCTTTTCCCGAGGAGGTTCAACGAGGTCTCGCCGGACTGATGGATCTGCATCGGGCACTGCCCCGACCAGAACAGGCCGGGCGCGCGATCGGAATCCGTCGCCGCTGAACCTCCCACGACGGTTCATATGGTATTCACAGAAGGACCAAGACGGATCGTCCCTCCATCGATTCTTTTTCTTCAGTAACTGGAGCGACACCCCGCGAGGCCGCAGCATTTAAGAATCATTGGAGATTGGATCAGCAGTGAATGCTGTCATGACGTCTGGTGCGGGCTTGAATCTGGTGCGAGTGGCAAACGGTTTCCCGTTCGGTATCCGCTCTCTGGGATGAAGCGAAGCGGGCGTGGGGCCATTCCGTGTAGTAGGGTCCGCCTGACTCCGTTGCAGACTGTTCGTCTTCTAGTGAAAAAAATGTGTTGTCCAGGCTGTTCATCTCTATCTCCTTGTCTGTATTCACTGGGTCCGTTCCAATGAGCTTCATTCTGCGGACGAGAAGACGGGATGTCTGTGACGGGGAACACTTTAAGGCGCATACATGAAGAGGTGAGTGTGACGGCGGTCACACTTGAGGCGATTTACTGCTTCGTCGCGGACGATGACGAGCGCAGGCGCTCGAGTATGCCTTCGAGTTCGTCCAGGTTGTTGTACTCGATGACCACGCGGCCCCGTCGGCCGCTGTGTTCAACATTGACCTTCGCGGCCAGACGTTCCGAGAGTTCTTCTTCGAGTCGGCGCAGGTCAGCATCCTGCCTCACCCTGACTCGTTTTTTCTTGCGTTCACCACTCAGGTAACGGCGAACCAGCTGCTCAGTCTGCCGCACAGACAACCTCTGCTGAACGACGGTTTCCGCCGCTGCCAGCTGCTGTTCCCGCGGCAGCGCCAGCATAGCTCGGGCGTGGCCGGCTTCGATGTGGCCGGCCTCCAGGTGGGCCCGTACGGGCGGATCCAGGTTGAGCAGTCGCAGAAGATTGCTCACTGCTGCCCGCGAACGGCCGATGCTTTCTGCCACCTGCTGGTGGGTGAGGCCGAATTCGTCCAGGAGACGCCTCAAGCCGCTGGCTTCCTCCAGCGGATTCAGGTTCTCCCGCTGGATGTTCTCGATTAGGCCGACTGCCAGTGCGATCTCATCCGGAACCCTGCGCACCACCGCCGGCAGCTGGTCCAGGCCCGCCATCTTGGCCGCCCGCCAGCGCCGTTCTCCGGCAATCAGCTCGTAGTCTCCCGCAACCGTTTCCCGCACCACGATGGGCTGCACCACGCCCTGGGCTTTGATAGAGGCAGCCAGCTCGCTGAGTGCCGCTTCATCCATCCGGGTCCTGGGCTGGTAACGGCCGGGCCGGATACTCTCTACCGGTAAACGCCGAAGCTCGCCGTCACTTTGGGCAGCTGTTTTTTCAACACCGCCCAAGAGGGCATCGAGGCCCTTACCGAGTCGTGCTTTTCTACTCATGGCGGATTCTGCGAACGATCAGCTGTCTGCGGATTGTGGCGCGGTGTCCGGACCCGGCACACCGGTCGAATTGACTCCGGCAGGTGTCGAGGCGCTCGCATCGCCCACCATCTCTCCTGCCAGCGCCAGATGGGCCAGGGTGCCGAGGCATTTTTCGTCGTAGTCGATCACGGGTTTACCGTAACTCGGGGCTTCCGCCAGCCGAATATTGCGCGGGATGACCGTCCGAAACAACTTTTCGCCGAAATGCCGGGTGAGCTGGTCTGAAACCTCGCGGGTGAGACTGTTTCGTTTATCGTACATGGTGCGTAGCAGC
>CAZEKE010000078.1:0-4495 GCA_964512815.1 uncultured Acidiferrobacteraceae bacterium | reverse complement strand
GTTGGCAGAGTGGCATTGGCGGGCGGGATGAGCGCTCGGCGGCATAATTCGGCGCCATTTCAACAATCTGTGAATCATGACAGCACGAACCGGGGGTGTCAGGCAGGCAAATCCGACCAAATCGGTAAAAAACCCGGGTGTTATCAGCAAAACGCCCGCGACGAGCAGAAACAGGCCTTCTACCAGTGGTAGCGCCGGTATGTCACCACGCGACACCGCGTCGCGAAACCGCATCAGGACCGAAAGTCCCTGTATTCGAACCAACCAGGCACCTACCACCGCTGTCAGGACCACCAGAAACAGGGTCCATCCCACACCAAGATAACCGCCGACCCCCACAAAGAGATAGACCTCAATCAACGGGACGACCAGAAAAATCAGGAATATTGAAGGCAAATCGCAAACCGGACCGGTTTCAGCGCGGGGCCCGCAGGCTTACCCGAGACAAAAAGCACGCTTCCAGTGTAGTTCATTTGATCAGCAGCGGTCTGCATCGAGGGCTAAAATAAGGACCGCACTGGACCGAGTAGTAATACCCGGACGGCTTCCAGCCAGCGGTATCAGTATGCCGTTTAAGCCCCGACGATGTTCTTTGCCCCCGGGCCATGAAATTTCTAGTCGCCCTCTTTCTGTCGCTGACCCTGTACTCGTCAGGCGCAGTGGCACAGCAGGATGAACTGCTCTCGCCAGAACGGGCGTTTGCATTCTCAGCCAACATCACGAGGCCCGGCGTCATCGAAGCCGTCTGGACGATTGCCGATGGCTACTACATGTACCGCGACAAGTTCAGCTTCATGACCAGGCCCGACGGACCCACAATCAAGACACCGTTCTATCCACCAGGAAAGGTAAAACAGGATGCCCTGTTCGGTGATGTCGAGACCTACGAGCAGTCGGTACGGATCACCTTACCGTTTCAAAGCCTGGCTGGCGACCCGGGTCAGTTCTTTCTGACGGCCGAAGGCCAGGGCTGCAACGAGCCGGTCGGTGTGTGCTATCCGCCCGTGACCCGGACCGTTGCCTTGCAGCTGGCGGCGTCGGACCCGACTGCGCTGAACAGCGACTCCCGGACCCTCAACCCGATGAAAAACGACCGATCAAATCTGACCGGTAGCGGCGAATCGCTCAGTGAACTACAAAATCTGCTTGGCGCTGGCAGCGAACAGGCCGAGTTCCTGGACCCAGAAAATGCTTTCAAGCTGACTGTGCTGATAACGGGTGAAAATGCCCTGGCCGTCCGTTTCCGTATCGCGGAGGGCTATTACCTCTATAGAGACAAACTCCAATTCCGCAGATTAAATGGACCGGCCCGGATCAAGTCCTACGACTTGCCACCGGGAAGATCCAAGCTGGATGCGTACTTTGGTGAAGTCAGCGTTTACAACGAGGATTTTGACGTCTTCCTACCGCTGGAGAGGACCGGCACGGGTGGCGGGGAATTTTCGCTCATCACTACTTACCAGGGCTGTGCAGAAAAGGGAATTTGCTATCCACCCATCAGCACCACCCACCGCCTGACACTGCCCGCATTAATCGCGTCGGCAGCAGCGGACAGCAATAATCCCAAGCAATCAGACAAAACCCTGATCGGCTACCTAACCACCGCATTTGTTGCTGGTTTTCTGTTGACTTTCACCCCGTGCGTTCTGCCGTTGATCCCGATTGTATCCAGCCTCGTTATCGGACAGGGCCGGCGCGTATCACGGCTCCATGGCGGTGCGATTTCCATGACCTACGTCCTTGGGACGGCCGTGACCTACGCCGCAATTGGTGCTGTCGCCGGCGCAACCGGAGAACAGCTGCAAGCTTATTTCCAGAATGTCTGGGCAATCGGATTCATCAGCGTCATTCTCGTGCTGATGGCGCTCTCGATGTTCGGTCTCTACGAGATACGCATGCCCGCCGCTTTCCAGTCCCAACTGAGCGAACGTTCGGCTGGCCTGACTGGAGGGTCTTTCGGCATGATTTTCCTACTCGGCGTGATGTCTGCGCTAGTCGTCGGCGCTTGTGTGTCACCCCTGCTGATCTCTGTTCTGAGTATTGCCATCCTTAAAGGCAGTGCATACCTCGGCGCAGCGCTGATGTTCTGCATGGCGGCAGGTATGGGGGTCATTCTGGTTGCCATTGGCTTCGGTGCCCACGCTATCCTGCCGCATACGGGCCCCTGGATGGAACGGGTCAAACAGGGCTTTGGGATTCTCCTGGTCGCCGTCGCCATCTACCTGCTAGGGGTGATTCCAGAGATTCCAGTGCTCTTTCTGTGGGCCGCGCTTTTGATCGTCATCGGCGTTTACCTTGGCGCGACACAGACCCTTCCAGACCAGGCCGGCGGCTGGCGCTACCTTTGGAAGGGGCTCGGCACCTTTTGCCTGATATGGGGCGTGATCGCGATGCTGGGCGGATTCAGCGGGCGTCGTGACATCCTCAGACCCATCGAGCTGAATCTATTCGGTGGATCACAGACCGCATCTATCGCAATCCACGACCGGGCCGCAGAATACGTTTTCCAACGCGTTGCGACCCCTGAGGCGTTGGACAGACACCTTGCTGCTGCACGGTTGACCGGCCGGCCGGTCATTCTGGACTTCTACGCCGAGTGGTGTACTGACTGTATTCGCATGGAAAAAATGACCTTCAGCGACCGGACAGTGTTGAATCAGCTTTCCCGCTTTGAACTGCTACAGGTCGACGTCACTGATCCTGCCGATCCGGGTAGTAAAGCCATCAAACAGCGCTTCGGCGTGTTTGGACCACCCGCCATTGTGTTTTTTGGTCCCGATGGTGACGAACACCCAGGACGACTTTATGGCTATCGCAACCCTGCGGAGTTTCTGGCCTTTCTGAGCGCATTGTAATCGGCTGCCGGGTACGCATGCGCCGGTCACGATTCATTCCCGCCTACATGGCCTTGGTAATCCTGGTGATTCTCGGCGGATATCTTGGTGCCGAGTTTCTTCTCTCGTCTGATTCCCCTTCTCCGAACAGCGAACAACATCTGGTGCACTTCGAACTCCCCACCAGCCGTGGAGGCCTGTGGACCTCGAATCCGGTTCCGGCAAAGGTCGTGCTGATCAATTTCTGGGCCACTTGGTGCCTGCCCTGCCGTACTGAAATACCACTTCTGATCGCGGCGCAGGTCCGACACGGTACAGCCTTGCAAGTCGTCGGGGTCGCAATTGACGATGAAGCGCCAGTCCGACGATTCGAGGACGAAACCGGAATGAACTACACCTCGCTCGTGAGTCGGGTCGGCGGTACAGAGTTGATGCGCCGCTATGACAATCCCGGGCAACTGCCCTTCACCCTGGTTTTCAGCCCCGAGGGTACGCTTCGTCACCAGAAAACCGGCGAGATCAGTCCGTCCGACCTGAATCTCTGGTTGGCTGACCTCGCCCTGAAACCCTAAGGACCGCACTGAATTCTGATCGGATATTCTTCTATTATCGCCAATTTTGCTTATAAGTTCAGTGAACTTGGTGGTAACTCCAAAAAATGGACGTAACGATTCCAGTCAGGCAGAATACGATGGCTGACAATTTACATCGACGGAGGGGTTTTTGAACCAAATATTGTTACTCCACGGTCCAAACCTGAACTTGCTGGGCACCCGCGAACCCGGACACTATGGCCATCAAACCCTGGCCGCCATTGATCAACATCTGACAGTAGTGGCGCAGACCCGGGGCTTTGCTGTCAGTAGCATGCAATCTAATGCTGAACACGCCCTGGTCGAGCGGATCCACGGCGCGGCTTCAGACGGCACCGGATTCATCATCATTAATCCGGCGGCATTCACCCATACCAGCATCGCGATCAGGGATGCACTGACTGCAGTAGCGATACCGTTCATCGAGGTTCATCTCTCGAACGTCCACGCCCGGGAGTCCTTTCGACGTCACTCCTATTTCTCGGATCGAGCAATAGGTGTCATCGCGGGGTTCGGAGGACAGAGCTACGAGCTGGCGCTGCAGGCGGCCATGGATTATCTGATCGGTCAAGAAGAGGATCAGGCGGAAAGCTGATGGATATCCGCAAGGTCAAGAAACTCATCGAACTGCTGGAAGAGTCAGAACTCACGGAGCTTGAAATCCGCGAAGGGGAGGAGTCGATCCGCCTCAGCCGGAGTGGAACGGCAACGGCGGCGCAACCGCAACCCGCAGTGGTCTCGCCTGCGCCTGAATCAGCGGTTCGCCCACCCCCGGATGACGAAGACCCGAATCCGGCTCCGGACATGGAGGCCGTGATCTCTCCCATGGTCGGTACCTATTACGCTGCTGCCAATCCTGATTCGGAACCCTATGTAGGTATCGGCAGTGAAGTCAACGCCGGCGATACCCTCTGTGTTATTGAAGCGATGAAGATATTCAACCAGGTCGAAGCTGAAACATCCGGGATCGTCCGAAGGATTCTCAAGAACAGCGGGGATCCGGTCGAATATGGTGAGACCCTCTTCTTAATCGAATCAGGTAACTCCTGAGCAACCGCACATGATTGA
>CAZEKE010000077.1:0-4205 GCA_964512815.1 uncultured Acidiferrobacteraceae bacterium | reverse complement strand
AGACGAGGCGCGGCGCATCGCGAACCTGGTATCGTGGGCAGCCCAAGCCGGGATTGCCCAAGCAAAAGCCCAAGAAGATGCCAGGCCGTTCTACTGATCTGTCCTTGGAAGGAAGTTTATCTCAGGCCGGGCTCTGCCCGGCTTTTTCAGTTTCGACAATTCCCTGATCGGGGATTTAAACCGTGGAAACATTGATTCAAAGCGTGTCGCAGTTTGCATGGTCGGTGAGAGACCTATTGGAGGATACCTATCCTGAAGTGTGGATCCAGGGCGAGATCTCCAACCTCGCGAAACCGCCTTCTGGTCACCTGTACTTTTCTCTGAAAGATGAAAAAGCGCGGGTTCGATGCGCCCTTTTCCGTTCTGACAGTGCTCACCTCCGTGAGCAACCCGTCGAAGGGGCTGCCGTTGTCTTACGTGGGAAAGTCTCTCTTTATGCGGCGCGGGGAGATTTCCAGATCATCGTGGACTATATGGAATCAGCCGGTGAAGGCGAGTTGCGTCGGCGTTTCGTGCAACTTAAGGACAAACTCGACGCGGAAGGGCTTTTCGACCCGGACCACAAGCGGGCCGTTCCCGAATTTCCGACAACCATCGGCGTCATCACATCCCAAGCCGGAGCCGCTCTTCAAGACATCCTCATCACCCTACAGCGACGATTTCCGGTAGCGGGTATTATTCTCTTCCCGGCTTCAGTTCAAGGAAGCACTGCCGCTGGTGACATCGTCCGTGCGCTCCAGAACTGCTCCCGGGGCCCTGCCTGCGACAGTGTAATAGTGGCCCGCGGCGGCGGATCCCTGGAGGATCTATGGGCGTTCAATGAGGAAACCGTGGTGCGTGCGATCAGGCAGTGCCGCTCACCTGTCGTCACGGGCATCGGGCATGAAACAGACGTCACCCTGGCAGACTTCGCTGCTGACATCAGGGCGGCGACACCGACCGCAGCCGCCGAAACGGTTACTCCGGACCGTGACGACCTGCTGGACGAATTTGAGCAGCTTCGCAACCGGGCGCACCTCTCCATCCAGCGGACCTTTCGGGAGAGGTCCCAAAAGCTGGATGGGTCCGCGGGACGCCTGCAGCACCCTTTGGAAAGAATTTTTTCCCGCTGGCAGCTACTGACCAATCGGCAGGCCCGTCTGTTACACGGCCTGGAATCGGTCATTAGTCGAGCAGAACGCACCATCGGCCGCGCCATACAGACGCTGCAGTTCACTTCTCCTGCCCATCGGATCTCGGCCTTGAATCAGCTGCACGTCGATCTTACCAACCGTATCATCCGTGTGGGCCAGAAGCTTACTGTTACGCCACTAGAAAAGGTCGTCGCAGAACATCGCAAACTGACCCTTCTGAATCCTGTCAACACGTTGGGCCGGGGTTACGCAATCGTCAGAAACGCTGTTGACGGAGAAATCCTGACTCAGTCCACGGGAGTCGAAGTGGGAGACCAGATTGAGGCCCAGCTTCACCGTGGCTGGCTAGCGGGAACCGTGACGAAAACAGTTCAAGGCACCCGGGTAAATAAGGGCAAGACCTGACAATCGATCCATCGCTTATGATCTTTTGTGTTGAGGTCGCCTGCTAGTCCGGGCTCTGGAACGTCTTTGGCCAGATGAATACGGGTTACGGGACCGCCGCAACTCCAGCCGCACTGGCGTGCCCACTAGACCGAACGCCTTGCCAAAGGATCTGGAAAGATAACGAAGATAGCTGTCCGGTATGCGTTCCAGGAGATTACCGTGGATTACCAGGGTCGGTGGGTTTTTGCCTCCTTGGTGCACGTACTTGATCCGAATCGGTCGGCCCTGAAACATCGGCGGTGGATGCCGTGTAATTGCGTCCGCCAGCACACGGTTCAGATTTGGTGTCGAAAAAACCGACATTGCGGCTTCTATCCCGCGCCCAACAGCTTAAACCACGTAACCCACGCCGCTCCCATGGAGTGCAGATATGAATAGCGTCTCGTGCTGGTGTAGAAATGCAAAACGTCGTGAAAGTTCTCGTCGAATCCTGGTTTTGTCCGATCGTGCGATGCCATCCCATTTATTGACCGCAACCACAACGGTACGGCCACTTTCCTGAATGAGCCCAGCTATGGTTGCATCCTGCTCCATCAGGCCATCGTGCCCATCGACCAAATGGACCACAACGTGGCAGTCTGATATGGCCTGTAGTGTTTTTACGACTGAGAATTTCTCGATCGTCTCCCGGACCTTCGACCTTCGGCGGACGCCAGCCGTGTCGATAAGCAGGAGTTTCTGCGGATAACGGTCCAGTGCAACTTCGACGCTGTCCCGCGTGGTTCCCGGCAGATCCGACACGATAATTCTGCTTTCACCCAGTAATGTATTCGCCAGTGTGGATTTCCCTACATTTGGCCGGCCGACAAGTGCTACCCGGTGTCGATCAAACTCCGCATCGGTCTCTGAACTTTCCGGCAACGAATCAATAACATCGGCCATCAAATCCAGAACACCAGTCCCCGATAGTGCCGACACCGCGTAGGGCGGGCCCAGCGCCAGTTCGTTGAATTCGGCAACAGCAGTATCGGCCTGCAGGTCTTCTGTTTTGTTTACGCCTACGAATACGGTCTGGCCAGTGCGTCGCAATTTCGCGGCTATGTCGAGTTCATCTGCACTCGAACCAGACCGCGCGTCCGTCAGAAAAATCAGCGCATCGGCTTCGTCGATGACATGATCAACCTGCGCCTTCACCTCGCTGCCTAGAGCGTAACTGCTTGAGGAAAGACCCCCCGTATCGACTACCAGAACAGGACGGCCGTAACCTTTCGACACAGCATAGAGCCGGTCACGAGTCACTCCGGGTTGGTTGTCGACCAGAGCCTTGCGGCTGCGGGTCAGCCGATTGAAGAGTGTCGACTTGCCGACATTAGGGCGACCGATGATTGCGATGACAGGGAGCATAGAAAGCCTGTAGAACCCCAACTTTTGCTGCGGCCTGGGATGTATCTCCTTCCCGAACTGGATTACCCAGCCTGTTGCCTGGTTGCTATCTGGCTACCCGGCTTGTGGAAGCCTCCACGCGCTGATCACTCCGTTTTCTGACAGACTGTAGAAGAAACCGGAACGGTCGCCGCTAAATAGACCGATGACCGCACCGCCGCGGACGCGGCCTCGTCCAACCAGCTCGCCCCGCTCAAGATCGACCAGGTAGACAAATCCTTCATAATCACCTACCGCACCCATTGCACCTGATCCAGCCACCACGGGATTGGACGCACCACGCCCCACCAATGCTGGCTGATTCCAGAGACTTTTGCCCGTTTTAAGATCCAGGGCCGACAGACCGCCGTCTTCAATCGTCACTAGCAGCTGTTCCCCGTTGGTAGCTAGGTTACGCAGAGTGGATTTGTTGTTTCGCCAGACTATTTTTTGATCTTTTAGAGAAAGCGCACTCACACCACCTTGATAGGCCGCAACATACAGCAGCCCGTTTGCCCACAACGGGTCGGCATCAATATCGATGAGTCGGTCGATCAGGTTGGTGCCAGCTGGTCTCGAGATCGGTGCGTTCCACAGTTCGCGGCCTGTTCTGATATCTATCCCCGATAAACGGCCGCTCGCGTACCCGACAACAACCACTTCATCCATCACCACCGGAGTGGAGAGACCGCGAACGCTCAGTCCAGGCACATTGTGCTGGACCTGCCACTGGGTGACTCCGCTCTCCTCATCAACGCCTATCACCCGTCCACTCCCGGTCCGAAGAACGATTGCGGTGTTACTGATAACAGGTCGAGCCAGCACCTCCGCCCCGATCTGAACGCTCCAGTCCTTTTCGCCGTCTTGTCGGCTGAGCGACACCAGTTCACCTTTATCGGAGGCCACGACAACGCGATCACTTCCCAGTCCTATACCCGATGAGAGCGGTAAATCAAGATCCGTCTTCCAAACCACTCGGCCGGTTCCGGCATCCAGCGCATATACCCGGCCCCCGGGTTCTGCCGCGTAGACATGACCATCCTGTACAGCAGGCCATAGGACAACGTCGACTGACCGGTTGCTCCTGCCGGTATCAAATTTCCAGACCGGTTTTAACTTGCCGCCCGAATTGACTGGTAGCTTGGATGCCTCCGGTCCTTCCTGCATAAAGTGCACCGGCCGCGGCGAACACGCCACACACAACAAGCACAGCGACAAAACTGCAAGGAAAATTCTTCTCACTGATCTCCAGCCGACTGTATC
>CAZEKE010000076.1:0-2542 GCA_964512815.1 uncultured Acidiferrobacteraceae bacterium | reverse complement strand
ATAGCGATGAGATCGATCGGTTTATCCGGGCACTCGCCGGCGGCAACCTCCACGATGCTCAGGTCGGTGCATTTGCCATGGCGGTCTGCCTGCAGGGGATGACCCCGGAAGAATGCGCAGCCCTGACCATCGCCATGCGGGATTCCGGCGAAGTACTGCACTGGGACAGACGTCGCCTGCAGGGACCCTTGATCGATAAGCATTCGACCGGCGGGGTGGGCGACTGTGTAAGTCTAATCTTGGCGCCCATGCTGGCAGCCTGTGGTGCACACGTACCAATGATTTCCGGTAAAGGTCTGGGCCACACTGGCGGTACACTGGATAAGCTCTCGAGTATTCCGGGCTACGAAATTCAACCGCCACTCACGGTTTTCGTCGAGGCCGTCGAGAGCGCGGGGTGTGCAATTATTGGCCCGACGCCCGATCTCGCTCCTGCTGATAGCCGCCTGTATGCCATACGGGATGTCACCGCGACAGTTGAATCAGCGCCACTGATCACATCCTCGATCCTCTCCAAAAAGCTGGCCTCAGGTCTGGACGCGCTTGTGATGGACATCAAGACCGGCAATGGGGCGGTGACCCCGGAACTGAATGCGGCCAGCGCGCTTGCACGCAGCCTTGTGGACACGGCCAGGCAGGCCGGGTTGAACACCACCGCCGTGATCACGGACATGAGCCAGCCACTGGCGCCTGTAATCGGTAATGCCCTGGAAGTCGGCGAGGCCGGCGCTTACCTGAGCGGGCAGCGTCAGGATCCCCGTCTCCACCAGGTGGTTCTCGCACTGGGTTCGGAGCTCCTTGTGACTGCTGGTCTGACACCGGACCAAGACCAGGCCCGGCAGAAACTCGAAAAGGTCCTGGCGGAGGGTTCTGCGGCCGAGTGTTTTAACAAAATGGTCGCCTCGCTGGGTGGCCCATTGGAATTTCTGGAGCGGACCGCTCAATATCTACCTGACGCGCCTGTGATGATCGACGTTTCTGCGAAGACCAGCGGCGTAGTGTCGTCGATTAATACCCGCGCACTGGGTCTCGTCCTGCTGCGGCTAGGTGGCGGACGACAGAAGCCCGAAGACGATGTGGACCCGGTTGTGGGGCTCGACCAGTTCTTGCGCGTCGGAGAGGAAGTGGATTGTGGAAGCCGGCTGTGCCGAATTCACGCCCGGGACGAGGATCAAGCGGCATCTGTCCTAACGGATGTGCAGCGTGCCTTTGCTGTCAGTGATCATCCGCCGAAGATACCACCGGTGGTTGTTTCGGTTCTTGAGAGCACCTGATGGCGCGTGCCATCATACTGGTTCTGGATTCGCTCGGTATCGGTTCAAGCGCCGATGCGGAACGTTTTGGCGACAGTGGTGCGGATACCTTCGGACACATTGCAGAAGCCTGTATGTACCGCGAAGGGGAATCTGGCAGCATCCTTGGCCGGTCGCTGAAAATTCCGGTGCTGACGGAACTCGGGCTGGTTCATGCGGCAGCCGCCAGCCGGGGCAGCTGGCCCGCTGGTCTGCCATGCATTGATCCCATCGGTGCCTGGGGCTATGCGGTGGAGGTCAGTCGCGGCAAGGACACGCCCAGCGGTCACTGGGAGATGGCGGGTGTACCCGTCGATTTTGACTGGGGTTATTTCCCCGACACCCTGCCGAGTTTTCCCCAGGCGTTGACTGATCAGTTGATCGATCAGGCAGGTCTTCCAGGTCTGCTTGGAAATTGCCATGCCTCAGGTACGGTGATCATCGATCAACTGGGAGAGCAGCATGTGGAATCGGGTCAGCCGATTGTCTATACCTCTGCAGACAGCGTTTTTCAGATTGCCGCCCACGAGGAAAGATTTGGTCTCCAGCGGCTTTACGACATCTGTGCAATAGCTCGGCAACTGGTCGATAACTGGACAATCGGCCGGGTGATTGCAAGGCCCTTCACGGGCAAATGCCGGGGTGAGTTCGTCCGGACCGGAAACCGCCGGGACTACACGACCCCGCCGCCGGCACCGACGCTTCTGGACCGGATTACTGAAGATGGCGGTGAGGTGATATCGGTGGGCAAAGTCGCCGATATCTTTGCCGGACAGGGAGTGAGCCGCACGATCAAGGCGAATGGCAACGAAGAACTGTTTGACGCGACGCTGGATACCCTGGCCACCATGGATGATCATGCCCTGGTTTTTACCAATTTTGTCGACTTCGACATGCTCTACGGCCACCGTCGGGACACGGCTGGGTACGCCGGGGCATTGGAGGCGTTCGATCGAAGACTGCCGGAACTTCTGGCTGTTCTGGAGAAGGGAGATCTCGTCATGATCACGGCCGATCATGGGTGTGACCCGACCTGGCCGGGCCACGATCACACCCGCGAGCACGTCCCCGTACTGGCGTTCGGTCCAGGGGTGAAGTCCGTGTCACTTGGCGAGCGCAATAGTTTTGCGGACATGGGCCAGACGCTTGCTGAACACCTTGACCTGGAGCGACTCAATGCCGGAGAGTCTTTTCTGCATCACATCGTAGAACGAGAGGTTCCATGCGGGAAATAATGCGAACGCGTGTTG
>CAZEKE010000075.1:0-3591 GCA_964512815.1 uncultured Acidiferrobacteraceae bacterium | reverse complement strand
ACCGGCAGGCGAAGCCGATCAACTGACACTGATCGCCCAGGCCGAAGATGACGCTTCGCTGCGCAACCCCGACAACATCACGGTTGCGCCTTGGGGTGATGTCTTTATCGCTGATGACAGCAGTGCACCCAACCTAATTCGGATCCTAAAACCCGAAGGATCCATACTGAAGTTCGCCCGCAACGCGGAACATGGCGGTTCCAGTGAGTTTGCCGGCCTTTGCTTCTCTCCCGACAGCAAATGGCTCTTCGTCAACGTCCACAAAGAGGGTCGAACACTGGCTATCACGGGTCCTTTTTCAAGATGAGCACGCGACGGCTTGGGTTCCCATAGGACGAAGACGGGTATGCGAGATCAGTCTAAGGAGCCTTTGCCCACGATCGTAAATGGCGCCCAGAAAATTGGGTGGGCATAAGAAAACACCGTTTGGTCACTCCCAGGGTCTTTGTAACCCGGGCCGTCGATGACTTCGATCATGGCTTGCCTCAGCAACTCAGCACGCCCCACCCTGGCGGAGGTGGACTGTTTTCTGAACAAAGTCGTCGTGAGCAACCGCGCGGAAGTGGTCTCTACCGGCCAGTTGCTGACCAGAAGCGATCGCGCCCCGGCATAGAAAAATGCGCGTCCTAACCCGGAAATCGCCTCAGCTCCGGTGCCTTCGCCGGCACCGCTGTTGCAGGCGGAAAGGACCAGCCAGTCTGCATCCAGTCGCAGGCCCAGAACCTCGCCCATGGTCAGAAGACCATCCTGATCTCCGCCGACGACTTCAGGTGCTGACAGGGCGAGGGCCGGTTGGGTCAGACCGTCCAGATCACCAGGAATCAGGCCGTGGGTTGCAAATGCGATCACCCGGTAGTTGGCAAGATTCATGGTCCTGACCCGAAGCTCGGTTGCCGCCTTTCCGACGAACACATCGCGGCGGGTGTCGGCTCCCAGCGCTTCGGCGATCTGATTGACCTCCTGGCGGGTATCTGGCAGTGGCGGCAAGACAGACAGACCGGCACTGGTCTGCTTCTCGATCTTCTCAGCTTTCTTAAGCCCCCGCAGACGTATCGGCAGACCACGCAAACCCAGGGAGGCGTAACCATCCATTCCGATGTCGTCATCGTTTAGCGCGACAGCCTGAACCTGATCTGGTGAAAACACAGGGTCTGCGAACCCGGCGAATGGCCGCCGGTCCGTTGCACCGGGCGGCATCTGCCTCAGCGTACCCAGTGAAGCAACAGATGGGAGCACCGTGATACTGTGGCTGCGCGCCAACCAGGCAACATGCCGGTATTCAGAAAACAGCGGCTGGCGTACAGCTAGCGGTGCCGCGGAGCGAGTTGGAAACAATGCAAATGGCAGATAACCCAGTGCCCGGTGAGGCACCACGACCAGATTGCGGCTTGATTTCCAGGCGGCTTCAACCGGGCGCAGCAAGTCTAGGTAAAGTTGATGAGCCGTCTTCACATCAAACGGCGGGATCTGGCCTAGTGTTGCGGCCTTGGGATTCAGCGACGCTCTGACCCGGTCGACCTTCCGTTTTATCTCACCAGATCCCAACGCGACGGCTGCAAACTCTGGCGTCCCGGTCCTGCCGAATGCCCAGACGAATGAGCGTTCTCGCCCGACAAAGACCGACAGCAATGCCTCATCATCAAACAGCTGTGAGCGTGCGGTCTCAAGATCTGGTGCTTTAGGATTGACCAGTGCCGCATAGTCCGGGAGTTTGACCTCGATGACTTTCATCAGTGCTGCGCGTGCCTCGCGCAGCCGGTCAATACGGACTTTGAGGTCTTGTACGACGTGCGCATCCTGTTCATCGGCCGCTTGGGCCATGTGATCTGACAGCAACCCGTATAACGCACCGCTCTGGAGAACTGCATCCTGCTCCCGGCGTATCAAGTCCGCGGACTCGGGGTCTGCCGCTGCCGTGCGGGCAGCACTCTTGTCCAGTGCTGCCTGTACGACCCGACTCCGCGCTTGATCAGCCAGTTGGAAGGCCCTGGAGAGGTATTCTCCGGCAAGTGGCCCGGTCGTTTTTTCTTGGTAAAGGTCTGCCAACAGACCGATATAGCTGTCTAGAATAGCGGCGAGGCGGCGCTCGTACACAACACCCAGACTTCCCATTGCGCCGCGTGAACGGCTGAGCAGTAACGGGACTGTGGCCTGGTAAAGCGCCAGCGCCTTTTCCTTATTGCCCGCGGCCTGCAGTACAGTCGCATATAGGCCTCCAAGCTCGGCAGTCTCTCGATGTTTTTCTCCGACACTACCGCGTTTTTCTTCGTAGGCCAGAGCCAGAACATTTTGGGCAGGCTCTGCCTGGCCGGTGTTCATCAAAGTCAATGCGTAACCGGGGTTCTGGTCAAGTAATCGCTGTCGGGATTCAGAATCATTGACCAACCCAAATCCGATCTCGGCGAACATCCGCTTTGCTGCGGGCCAGTCCTCCTGCAGAATCCATATGTCGGTCAGGAGCAGACGGGTTTGCTGGAGGGACACCGAACTGGGCGGTGCCTGAATGGTCTGCCAGATCTCAAGGGTGGTTTCAGCCAAAGTCTCGGCATCATCAAAGCGGCCCTGCTCCAACAGTGCCCGGGCGAGCCCTGTGGTCGCATCGGCCGTGACATTCGAATAACGCCCGAATCCTCGCACAGACTCTGTGATTACCTCCCGCCAGCAGATCTCGGCTTCCACAGGACGCCCCTGGTTGACCAGGTTGTTACCCAACGCCTGCATATACCAGAGGTAGACCCTGAGATTGAGCTTCGGGATAAGGTGGGTTTCCTTGTTCGGGACATCCTTGTGGCGACGAAAGTTCTCAATCGCCCTGCGGTGCAGTACTTCGGCTTGTTGCAGCTTTCCCGAGGCCGACAGAAGCTTTGCTTCGGTCGAGAAGAGCTGGCTTTGTATCTCGTCCCATGCCTCGACCGGCCAGTAAGACCGATATTCGGCTTCTTTTGCCCAGCTTTCCTTTGCTTTCGCTAAAGACCGTGCGGCGTTGCCTAGATCGTCACGGAACAGGTAATACTGAGTTAGCAAGATGAGATTGATCAGTCTTTCCGATTCGGGGGTTTCGGATCGACCCGCTACGGTCATCGCTTCATCAAGCAGAGACTTGGCCTTCAGCATGGAACCCACCTGCCACTGAGCGCTTGCTGTGCCGGTCAAGACCCGGCCAAAGGTCTCGGCCTTGGTGCTGCCTGCGGTAAAGCTTTGTCTGCCGTGTTCTACAGCCAGTTCGAGGTCGGCGAGCTGCTGTGCGGAACGGCCGACCAGTTGTGCGGCATCAGCCCGCAGCCGATAGAACTCAAATAGAGCCGCGGGGTCTGAGGTATCCGGCGATGACGCGTCAGTTGTGGCGCGCAACCGTTCAATATCAGTCAGGCTTTCGCCACGCTTGCCGTCGAGGACGATGGTGATATCGCTGATACTGCGAGGCGGTGGCACGAACTCAATGTTCGCCAACTCTGCTGTGATTTTCTTGGCCTCCTCCAGCGACATGGAGACCGACTCTGTTTCCGGAGTGGCTGATCCCGCGACGTTTTCATCCTGAATTGCACCGGATTCCTGCTTTACGCTCAGGTCAGTGCGGGCTTTTTCCTGACA